>JBCCFC010000053.1:0-21329 GCA_039029935.1 Chloroflexota bacterium | reverse complement strand
GGGTTTTTTTGCTTGGTTTTTCTCGCGTCCCGCTGAGGTGGTTTCCCCCTCGGTTTGTTTATTTGGGTAAAAATTATGGTGCCCCATTTTCACCTTCCGGAGGTCTTGTCTTAGGTCTTGATATACCGATGATTGTCTACTCTGATTCAGTGGTATCATCCTGTTCTGGGGCTGCTTCATCGACTGATTCACTTACTACATCGACAGCATCATCAACCGCTGTTTCATCTACCACACCACTATCATCCGCGACTTCTACTTCTGACGATTCTTCAACAGCAGAATCTGCGCCATTTCCATTATTTATTTCAGCATCAGACTCAACAGGCTCCGTTGCATCCTGCGACTCAACATCCTGCTCATCATCTGCCTGTGCCTCTATATCTGAATTAGACCGCTGTTCCGGCACGGCATTCATCACATCGTTAAGCAGATCATTCACGCGCTGACTCGCCGACGGCTCTTCGCCCTCCGCTTCGTTCGTAGGTGCTGAATTTTCAGTGTCAGTGTTTTCAGTGTCAGTGTTTTCTCGCGCAGTGTCCTCTAGGTCACTGTCCTGATTTTCTGAAACAGCTTCATCGGGCGGGGTATCGCTATCCTCACCTGACCCATTGCCCGTGATGACAATGGGAACCATAATGGTTTCGGTGTTGGTTGGGGGTGGAGTCGTGGTGACATCTTCTGCACCTGCGTCTGGTTCCTCGACAGCAATCACGTCACTCGCAGCCTCCTCGGATGATGGCTCTGCTAGTGGCGAGACAAAGGCGGGTGAATTTTGCCTTGGCGTCCCCCCCGCATTTTGACTCGAGCCTGCATTCTGACCAGTCCCTGCCGAGGGTATTGGCACGGCTTCGATCTCGCCGTCGCCATTATTCTCATCAGACATCGCGTCACTCACAACTTTGTTGAGTGCATTCACCACACCCCGCCCCTCAATCTCACGGTTGGTCTGATTGCCCGCACGGTTTCCACTGGCATTGTCCGCCGCACCCGCAGGTGCTTCAACGACTTCAATATCAGGATCGTTTTCGGTCACATCAGCTTCAGCCAACTCTGGCTCAACGGTCTCGACGACAACAATCTCGGCAGGCTCACTCCCCTGTGATGTTGGTGTGTTGTTCTGTACAGGCTGAATCTGTACTGGTTGTGGTGTTGGCAGAGGCACGATTTCAATCACGGGTCTAGGCACTTGCGTAGGCAACGCCTCAATGATGACGTTCGCATCTTCAATCTGCTTTTTCACCATTTCATTGACCTCATTGATGACAGGTGAAGTTGAGGAGGAACTGGACTCCATTTCCCCTAATGCTTGGCTGACATGTTCGTTTAACCCTTCCACAGCAGTTTCGAGATCAGCATACCGTTCCTGTGCAACCAATGATTGGAGTTCTTGAACACGCCGTTCCGCAAATTCTGCATGTAACACAACCCGCTGCTCATCATTTGACAACACAAGCTGGGTCTGCTCCAACGTTGTCTTAACAGGATAGAGCAAGTCGCCGGGCAATGAGCGTTGCGATGCGTTGACAATGCTTGTGCTGCTGATCAATCCTAACGAGAGAATCAAAATCAGGATGACGGCAAAGCGCAGGGCATATTGATAGGAGGGTTGATACGCTTGGGGTGAAAACACCTGTCGAATCGCATCGAACAAGTTCTTAAGCCAATCAAGTAGACTGGCTCCGGCCTTCTCAACATTGGGAACCGGGTTGGTTAAGGTGGGCATGGGGGCTTCAGCCACTGGTTGTACTGCTGGGCTTACAGCAGGGCGCATAGCCGTTTGTATAGCCTGGGCTTCGGCCAGAAAATTTGCACGTCCTTGGGCGGCTGCTTGACGGTTGCGCACAGGCAATCTGTGCATGGTTGCCAACATGCCCTCAATCTCTGGGTCTAAGATTGGCTCTGGAATCTGATCTACTCTTGGTTCATTAGAGGCGTCCATAGGTCTAGTCTCTTTCATACTCATGCATCAGCCTCCCCATCCGCCTGGTGAATTGCCCAGTGAATCATTTGACAATAAGTCATGCTCATCACCCGATAGTAAAATACGACGAAGCGCATTGAGCGCACGGTGTTGTAATGATTTCACTGCACCCACTGGCTTTTCGATGGCCTCTGCAATTTCTTTGTTCTTCCATCCCTCTAAATATTTCAACGCAATGACCTGACGCTGGTCAGGCGTCAGTTGTGTCAACGCCAAACGCACCTGCTCCTGTGTTTGTTGCAAGGTGACATTGCGGAAGGGATCGCCCTCGCCATCCTCCGCATGAATCTGTAGATCGTCAATATCACTACTAGGCGGTGGGCGGCGTTGGTAATAACTCGTAATCCAATTGTGGGCAGCCCGATATAGATATGCCCGCAGATAATCGCGCGGGCCTTTGCCGCGCTGCAACGTCTGTAAAAAACGGCTAAAGGTATCGGCAACGCACTCTTCGGCAAGTTCGGCTGTCCCCAACTTACGCAAGGCATAGTAATATAATTCATCGCTATAGAGATCGTAAATTTCGGCCAAGGCGTTTTGATCAAAATCGCGCGCACCTTGGATCAACCGTTCCTCTCTGGCAGTTTTTTCCTCTTCTAAACCTGTCATAGTAGACATAGAAGTCAAAGTCTCCTGATTTAGCTCTTGCAAATCATCTCCTTTCGCCAAATCAAGATTCGTCTTGCCATCAGCAATGCGACTGCCAGCACGATCACCACCAGTAAGAATATTACCAGTATGATCGCTATCAGTTCGATTACTGCCGTCGCGAATCGCGGCTTTATTTTGTTCTCTATGATTCGAATAATCTGATGCCCTGTCTGTAACGCTTTTCGATGCACTCGTCGCCTGATTAATTTTCAGCACCATTCAATTTGCCTTACACTTATAATGACACAGAACTGTATTTTCGGATACGGCATACGCTACGAAAACCTGAAAAAACATGGTGAAAACACGGGTCAATCGTAGAAAAGTGGTCGCATCCACAGTAACACAGGCATCTTGCCTGTAACAGGCAAGATGCCTGTGTTACTTTTCGTTCACAAAATTTGGATAGATAAGAATGAATATTCAGACATATTTACAACGCCTCTATGCTCATTCCGACGGCACTGCCCCAGACCTACAAACACGACCAACACCATCCTATGCGTTGTTGGCTGAGTTGCAGATGCGACACATGCTCACCATCCCATTTGAAAATTTATCTGTTGTCTGGCAAGAGCCTATCGTACTCGATGAAGTGCTGCTCTATGAAAAGGTTATCGCCAGTCAAGATTTGGTGGGTAAAGAAGTGGGGAAACAGCGCGGTGGGTTTTGTTATGAGTTGAATGGTCTATTTTCATGGCTATTGCGCCAGTTCGGGTTTCGTGTGGATCGCGTCGCGGCACGTGTCTACAATGCAGAAACCAAGACCTATGGTCATCCCTTTGACCACTTGACCCTGATTGTACATCTACCAACAGCACAGCCTTCTGAACCTGCATCAGCCTCTGATCAACCCATTCAACAAAATGAAGGCTATCTCTATGAACGCTATCTGGTGGATGTTGGTTTCGGTGATTCGGTGAGATCGCCATTAAAGTTGCCAGAAAGAACGCCAGAAAAAACGTATACATCGGGACCATGTGGCCCCAAAGTGCAGGATGTGAGTGGTTGCTATCGTCTCCGTGCAGAAAATGACGGACAGGCAGTTCCAGAGACGCTGATATACGAACGATATATGCCAGAGAAAAGCCTATGGCAACCACAATTCCTCTTGACGACAGAGCCTCGTGAACTCAGTGACTATGAAGAGGGTTGTTACTATCACCAGACATCGCCTGACTCCACCTTTACACAGAGAACAGTCTGCACCAAGGCAACGCTCGATGGGCGCATCACGCTGTCTGCTACTCATTTGACGACGACTCATTTCACGACGACGAGAGGCAATGAAAAGAAACGGATCGAAATCACTTCGCCTGATGAGTTTGCCGAACTGCTGAAAAGGCATTTTGATATAGAACACTGCGCCATCAACGCATGAGAAAAGCACATAACTTGCAGACGCGTTCTATGTTTGCTATGATGGCAAACGATAAAACACGTCTGCAAGTTGTGCATATAATTGGAGGTACACAACCTATGGCAAACAGTGACGAACGAACCCTTGTCAGCTTTGATTGGGCCATGAAACATATTCTCCGTGACAAAGCCAACTTTGATGTACTGGAAGGGTTCCTTTCAGTTTTGCTCAAGGAAGATGTCACGGTAACAGGGCTTCTTGAACGTGAAGGTAATCAACAGAGTTCTTCCGATAAATTCAATCGTGTTGATTTGATGGTCGAAGACTCAAACGGTGTCGGGATGATTATTGAGATACAGTACAGCTATTTTAGTAGTTATCTCAGACGAATCCTTTGGGGGGTTGCCAAGCTGATTACAGAAAGCCTCGAATTGGGGGATGATTACAACAAAGTCAAAAAGGTCATCTCCATTAGTGTGCTCTATTTTCCCTTTAGCGACGTTGGTGATGATGATCGAGATGCGCAAGATGATGATTACGTCTATTATGGCGGTACTGAATTCTACGGTCTTCATACAGGACGGCGTCTGTCTGTGCGTCAAGACACATTGAGGCGCTATACTAAAAACAAGAAGATAGGCAAAAAGGGGGAAGAGGAACAAACGTTACCCGAAGAGGACGATTGGGGACGCCAGTCTGTACAGTGTGAACACAACATCTTCCCAGAATTTTACTTAATTGAGGTGAATCGGTTTCCAAGCGAAGTCAAAGATGCATTGGATGAATGGATCTATTTTTTTAAGCACTCAGAGATTCTTGATGAATTCAAGTCAGCGCATATTGAAGCTGCACGGGACAAATTGAGAGTGATGAAGATGACACCTGACGAGAAAAAAGCCTATGAACGATTCTGGAGTTCGAGGGCTATTTACCGTGATGAAATTGAATCGGCGAAGAATGATGGTCGTGCTGAGGGGCTAGAGGAAGGCCGTGCTGAGGGGCTAGAGGAAGGCCGTGCTGAGGGGCTAGAGGAAGGCCGTGCCGAAGGGCTAGAAGAAGGTCAACTCAAAAATCAGCAAGAAGTCGCTCGTCAGATGTTGATGCATGGTGAGCCGCTTGACAAAATTTCTCTATATAGCGGTCTGAGTGAAGATGAGATTCATTCACTTTCATCGGCTTAAGGGATGACAATTATTGAGCAAGGGAATAGAATTTTATGGGTCAACAAAGTTCTCAAGCCAAACAAATATCAAGGCAGGTTAGAAACCAAATCATTACAGTCAGTACTCTGCTCTGTACGATTATATTGTTTACACTGGGGATTCAACCCCAAGCAGGCCAAGCACAGGGGAGCTTCTATCCCACACCAACCCCTGCACCAACGCCCTTGCTTTCGCAGGATGGCTTTCACCCACTGCTCAATTTGAGCATAGACAGCACATCTGTGGATGATACAGCTACCCAGCCACAGATTCTGCTGAATACACCTGACGCCAATATTGCCACCCCAGATACGCTTCATTCATTTATCACACCACAAATCGTGGAGGTTGAATTTCATAATTTTGCAGGTGAAGGGCAGAATGCAGCGATTCGTGTCAGTGCCTATCGTCTTGTCAACCCGTTGGAAGCAACGACGACGGATACCAATCTATTGGTCTTGCTCAATACACAGGAAATTCAACTTGATAATGATCAAAATTTGACACAGCCGCTAACCGCGTTGCTACCTGTTGCCGCTAGCGAGATTGTGTCGGGTCAATATGTATTGGTCGCCTGCGATGCGTCAGATTGTGGCAACCAACCTCAATCAATATTTGGAAATGATGACTTAGGCATCATTTGGCCTGACCTCACCCATATATTCTTTGAACTGGACCCCAGCGTACCTGCTGAACTGCAAGGGCAAGAGACTGAAACCGATGTGAATCTTGTGACCCAATTGACTGAAATTGGACGTGATAGCACAGCTCCCATTGTGCGTACCGAACTTGTCTTTGAAGTCAAAGCCGCAACACTCAATGCCGAAGATACAGACACGGATTCAAGCACAGAGCCAGCCGAATCACAGGGTGATGTCTTGGATGTGCAAAATGGCGTGGGCATTGAGCGTATCGACTTTAGCATCCGCGATAGTCGTGGTGTTGAAATCTACAGCCGCCGTGAACCCACACCTTCCTACTGCGCCTTTGGTGGCAGCACACCCTGCCCAGCGTGGGAGTTTGGTCGTCGTGCCAACCGCTGGCCCAATGGCAATTTTGTCACCAACGGCATCCATACCCTTCACGCCACAGTCTTCACGCCAGAAGGGGTACCGTCCACCATTGAACAGACCATTGATATCCAACTACCTGCCCTTGAAGTAAATATTGTTCAGACTGGACGCAACTCGGCGACATCGCTCGTAGCAGGCTCATTGGTTTTCCAAGTGGAAGCCTATGACCCGTTACAGGTCGGTGTCAACAGCACAGGTGGCGATGGTCGTGGGATTGAGCAAGTACAGTTGACCCTGATCGGCTCCATCGGTGAAGTGCTTGAAGAGGCTACACGGGACAGCGCACCCTATTGCCTCTATCAAATGCAAAATGAATCGTGTGCTGTCGGAGAGACATTACCCACTGGTTTCTATACACTGCACACTCTTGTCACTGCCGAGGATGGGCGTGAGCAGGAGGTACAGAAATCTATCCGCATTCTTCCACCAGTAGAGAGCGAAGAGGTTGTAGAACAGGCTGATGAGGATGAAAATGCAGAAGAAGCTGATACAGAAGCTGTAGTAGACGAAACAGATACGGCAGCAGATACCGAAATACCTGAATCCGATGTCGCACCAGCAGCCGATGTCGCACCAGCAGCCGATGTCGTACCAGTGACAGACAATGCGCTATCAGAACCAGCAACGCCTGCTGAAGTTGCGCGCTTCTTCTACGAAGCCATTGACGCTGGTGTCATCACTGGTGATTTCCGCCCCGCCTACAATCTGCTGACCAACGCCCGTCGCACCAGCTTTGATTACGCCACCTTTGCCAATGGCTTTGCCACCACGCGGGCCGTCAAAGTCGAACTGGTCGAGTTAATTTCCGAGGACCCACAAAACGCCCTTGTCCATATCGTGATCATCGCGACCGATGAGATCAACGGTGCGTTATCCAGTGTTCGCTATGACATTAATTATGGACTGGTATTGGAAGATGACGAATGGCGGCTAAATGCAGCGCAGGTGACACAACTATAGTACTTACTGTCAGTAGCACAGGTTGATTATCTGTGACGCAGGTTATCAACCTGCAATACTGGTCTTTGCTGATGGACTAATCACAATTCTCAATGGGGAATTTTATGCACATACTAATTGTTGGTAGCAATGGTCAACTTGGCACAGCATTGCAAACCGTCTACAGCCAAACACTGCACATTGTCACGACATGGGCAAGACCCACCCATGACATCACAGTACCCACAATCACCCGGCAACTTGTCGAATTGCAACCCGATGTTGTCATCAACGCCGCTGCATGGACCAATGTGGATGGAGCCGAAGACGATCCACAACTTGCCTATGCCGCCAATGCCCTTGGCCCCAAATATTTGGCAGAAGGCTGTGCGCAGTGTGGTGCGCTGATGGTACAGGTGAGTACCAACGAAGTCTTTGCCGGGGCACCGGGACAATTCTATCGTGAATATGACCAGCCCAACCCGGGTGGCGTCTATGCAAGCAGCAAGTTGGCAGGTGAAACGGCAGCAAGACAGGTGCTGGATAGACTGATCATTGCACGGGTGAGTTGGCTCTATGGTCCCACCAAAGATAATCCTGGTATGGGCAACAATTTCCCTTCCAAAATCCGCGAGGCGGCGGACAAGTTTGGTGAGTTGCGTGTGGTCAACGATGAGTTTGGCACGCCAACCTATGCGCTGGATGCAGCACAGGCGATTCAACAGTTGGTCGAGTTGGGGCGTGTCGGCATCTATCACATTGTCAACGACGGGTGCGCCAGTCGTTACGATGTGGCAGCATTGGCATTGCAGACCAGTGGGCGCGGCGATGTGCCGTTGACGCCGATTCCGTTGACGGAGTGGCCGCGTCCGGTGATGCCGCCTTATCATGCTGTGTTGGTGAATGAGGCGGCGGCGGCGTTGGGGGTGCGGTTGCGGCCTTGGCAGGAGGCACTTAGCGAGTATGTAGCGACGTGGGAATAAGTATAAGGTGTTATCAAATGATGGGGATTCATTAGAACATAGTTAATTGAGCATTCTGTCAAGACCTCCCGAAGGTGAATATAGGACACATTGATACCAAAATTTTACAAAATTTTGGTATCAATGTGTCCTATATTCACCTTCGGGAGGTCAACATAAAAAATCATCCTCGAATAGCCGCTGTCCCCGCTACATCCATCTCATAATGCTCCGGCAAGCGCACCAAGCTGCCCTCCTCACCAATAAAGTTGACCACAACACCATACGCTTCCCGTGCCGCCTTCATCGACACATAGCCGTTGACCACATCGTTCAGCACAAGCTGGGGATCGCGTTCAAACGGGTTGCCATAACCCCCACCTCCTGGTGGGTTCATAGAAATGGTCGCATCCGGCTCCATCCACATGATGGTCTTGGGTGGGACATCCTCGCCATTGAGTTGGAATGCACCCGCTGTGCCAGAAGAGCCACCCTCCAGGCCATGCGGTGCGTGTTGGGTGCGATCCACCATGCCGGAGACGCTCCATTCTTTGTGGCCCAGATGACCAAAGGTAGTGTTCTGCCCCAAACCACCGCGAAACTTGCCGGGACCAGCAGAGTCGGTGCGTAGGTGACGGAACTCCTGGATCAGCGGTGCTTGCGTTTCGATGACCTCGGCAGGCACACCACCCACACCACTGGGGAATCCTGTGGTACTGAGGCCATCTTTCATCGGTCGTGCGCCCGTGCCACCCAGCATAAAGAGCGTGAAATTGGCCTGCTTTTCTCGGTTGTCGGGCCACGTCGCTCGCCAGATGCTCATCCAGCCCGGATCAGAGCCGCCTGCCAATACACGGTCGGGAATGGCCTTGGAGAGTGCGCCAAAAATGGCACTGGGCAGGAAATGGCCGACCAAGTGACGTGAAGCAACGGCAGCGGGTCGCTTGCAGTTGAGGATCGATCCTTCGGGTGCGGTGATGTGAACCGGACGGAATGCACCTGCATTATGCGGGACTTCGGGGCTAATGGCCGCTTTCATGGCAAACGAGCCGTATCCTTGTGTATAGTTGAGAACCACATTGATGCCGCGTTGACTCTGTGGCGATGATCCGTCAAAGTCGATGTAGATATCCTCATCTTCAATGGTGACAGCCACTTGAATACGTAGCGGTTCCTCAAAGCCATCGCTCCACAATGTATGCTCATGACGACCATTGGGCAAAGCACGGATACCGTCACGCATGGCCTTCTCTGAACGCGCAATGATCTCGTCGGCCAGCGGGTCGATGGTTTCCAGTCCAAATTCATCCATCATCTGGAGCAGGCTGCGTGCGCCCACTGCGTTGGATGCGGTTTGGGCGTAGAGATCACCGACTGTCTCATCGGGTGTGCGCACATTGGCACGGATGATTTTGAACAGTTCCTCGTTGGGTTCACCACGATTGAAAAGCTTTGTGATGGGGACCTGTAGTCCCTCCTCAAAGACTTCACGCGCTTCGGCAGACAAAATACGTCCGCCAATATCCGGTGCATGACAGCAGTTGGAGAAGTAACCGACAATGGTATTGCCCCGAAAGACGGGTGTCATCACCGTAAAGTCGTTGACCTGCCCTGCCGTCTGCCAAGGATCGTTGGTGATCAGGACATCGCCCGGCTCGAGCGTTTCGGGTGGATACTCATTCAGCAGATGAATGGCTCCTGTTGCCATTGGATTGATATGCCCTGGTGTGCCTGTCAGCGACTGGGCGATCATATGCCCCTTGGTGTCAAACACACCACAGGCAAGGTCAAGCGATTCACGTACAATGGTGCTGAATGCAGTGCGAATCAGCGTTGTCTGTTGTTCATTGGCGACTGACAGTAGCCGGTTCCACAAAACTTCTAGTTGAATTGGATTTAGTGCCATAATTTCCTCTTTTTATATGAGCCGTGCCGGGTTCTCATACACTGGTTTGTTATCAATAATCCGCTGTGGTGAAAAGACGGATAGGTCCATGAACGGTATCTGCTCCAACATCAAGTCGGCGATGTATCGCCCGACAGCGTGCGACTGCTGGAAGCCATGCCCTGAGAAGCCATTGGCGCAGTAATAGCCCTGCAACGTCGGCCACTCACCCAAGATCGCATTCCCATCCAGCGTGTTGACCGCATAGAGGCCAGCCCAACCGCCTGTGAGTTTCAACCGCTCAAACCCAGGCACATAGGTTGCCAACCCTTCCCACATCGTCTCCTCAAAGCGTGTACGGGTCCAGCTAAAGTCATCATAGGTTACTGGATCATCGGGCAACGCACCACCGGTCACATACTGGCTGCCGCCTTCGTGGAAGATGAACTGTCCCGTTGGCAACAGCAACATGGGCATGATTTCGTCAAAGGAATATTCGCCTGCAATCGTATAGACTTCGCGCTTAGTGGCTGCAATCGGTAAGTCAACGCCGACGGTTTCGGCCAGAATCGGTGCCCATGCGCCCGTCACATTGGCGACGATATTTGAATGATAGACATCACCATTGGCAAGCCGCAACCCACGCATCTGCTCGCCCTCTTTGATCAGTTCGGCAATTTCTGCCTCTAGTACTGTTGCGCCCAGTTCAATGACCTTTTTACGATAGCCAATGAGAATATCCGCAGGTGACATTGAGCCATCTCCACGACCAAAGGTTGCGCCAACCACATCATCCGCCCCTTGATAGAGCGGGTAATGTTTGGGGATATCTTCCGGCTCCAGCCACGCCACGTCACAGCCAAGACTCTTTTGTAGTTCCACGCCCTGTTGTGCGTACTCACGTCCAGCCTCGTTGACAAGAAATAGGTTGCCCTGTTGACGAAAGCCCGTTGTCGGTGTATGGTCAGCGGTCGCAAACTCCTCGACAAAGCGCGCCAGCACCTCCAGCGCATACTGTGATATCTGGATGTTTTGCTTGACATTAAACTGGATACGGGTGTTGCCATCAGAAAGTACCGTCGAGGCTCGTGTATAGGTTGAATCGCGCTCAATGATGAGGACGCTTAGGGTTGGGTTATATTTGAGCAGGTTGTAGGCAATGGAGCAGCCCATGATGCCGCCACCTGCTAAGATTACGTCGTATGTTTTCATGTTTGTTTATTCCTTTTCAGTTAACTCCATCCAGTCGGATTGGAACCTGTCTCACGAGAAACATCGAAAGGGGGTATAGCCCCAAATCTCTGCTCATAAATACGAGAAGAATGATAGCAGAACTCCTCAAATTCAGCATCCATAATTGCTCTGGATGGGTCTTTGTTGACCAACTCATAGTAGTCCCGCCCAACACTCACAATAAACCCACGCGCATATAGAAAACCATCATCAGAACCATCTGTGTACTCATGAACATCCGCTCGGTCTATATCATAGAGTTTTTGTGCCAGCATACGGTCAAAGGCAAGCAACTCATCTTTATCAAGCTGCTCAAACGCGGACGTGAGATTTGCCAACATCTGCTTTTGAAGCTCGTATGAATCTGCACTCCATTCACCACGAAGCACATCCGCTTGAAATTGGTTCAGTTTCTCCCCTTGCGGCCATGCATTCTCAATAATGACCCAAAAGTTAGCCTCATTCATCCGCGCCCTCCACTGGCATCTTCACAACCAAATTATAATGCGCATCAATCGAACACACACTGCCCGGCCCAATAATGGCCGTAGACTCACGCTCTTCCACAATCGCTGGACCATCAAAGGTCATCCCCGGCTTCATGAGATAGCGGTCATAAATCGGTGTCTCGGTGAATCCGCCTGACTCTGGGAAGTAGGCTTGACGGCTTCCCTTTTGTGTATCAGCCGCAGTCTGTGCGCCCTGATATTTTCCTGCGCCCTCGCTGGTGATGTGTAGCGAAACCGCTGGTGTTGGTCCGGATGAGACCACACGCCAGTTGATAATCTCCATGTTGACAGGTGGTCCAGACCGTTCGTATAGTTCTCGATAGACACGGTCAAAGGTCGCTTCAATTTCGTCAAGATGGCTGGCGTCGAGCGTGGTCTTGGGCAGTAGCACAGGAATTTCATGGCCTTGACCGACAAAGCGCATGTCTACTTCACGGCGATGGGTGATTTCGTCGGCAGGGACGCCTGAATTGGCAAGCAGATGCTCACCCTCACGCTCCATTTCATCCAATAGTTGGTTGGCCTTGTGCCAGTCGATCTCATCAACATCCACTGTCCACGAACGCACAAAGTCAAAGGCGAGCGGTGCGGACAGAAAACCGACCGTGCTTGTGACACCTGCGCCCAATGGCGCCAACAGTTCAGGCGAGCCTAACGAGAGACCGATGCGATAGGCGTGGACGGGACCTGCGCCACCAAAGGCAAAGAGCGGGAACCGGCGTGGGTCTTTGCCACGCTCCAGCGAATGCACACGTGCTGCATTTGCCATGTTCTCGTTGGCGATCTGGTGGATGCCCCATGCCGCCTCTTCCATCGACATTCCCAACGGCTTGGCAATTTTCTCTTCGATAACCTGCTTGGCCTTCTCCAGTTCGAGCGACATCTTGCCCCCCAAGAAATAGGCAGGGTCTAAGTAGCCCAAAATAAGATTGGCGTCGGTCACGGTCGGGTCCTCACCGCCATTGCCATAGCAGACAGGTCCAGGGTCTGCACCCGATGAATCCGGCCCCACTTTGAGCAAGCCCAACGCATCTACGCGTGCAATCGAGCCACCGCCTGTACCGATTTCAATCAGCTCGATCACAGGCAGCTTGATGGGCAGCCCTGATCCTTTTTTGAAGCGATAGATGCGGTCCACCTCAAACTCATGGGCGAGCAGCGGCTTGCCTTTGTCGATGACACAGACCTTGGCCGTTGTGCCACCCATGTCAAACGAGATCAGATCAGGATGACCTGCTGCAATGCCATACGCATTGGCTGCCAATGCCCCCGCCGCTGGTCCCGATTCGAGCAGACGCACAGGGAAACGTACCGTCGTGTCCACCGTCGCGATGCCGCCGCTAGAGAGCATGAGATAGAAGTTGCCCGTAAAGCCGACACTCTCTAAGCGTTCTTCAAGCCTGCGCAGATATTTCTCCACCAACTCCTGTACATAGACATTGGCAATCGTGGTCGAGGCGCGCTCAAACTCGCGTATCTCTGGCACAACATCGGATGAGATGGAGACACGCAGATGGGGCGCAACACTATGGACCGCCTCCCGTGCTCTCCGCTCTGCATCAGGATTGGTGAAGCTGTGCAGAAAACAGATGGCGATGGCTTCGGTACCGCTGGCAGCTAATTCCGCCGTCACCTGCTTGACAAACTCGACATCCAGTTCTTTGTGCGTCGTACCGTCCATCAGTGTCCGCTGCGGGACATCAAAACGCAGATAGCGTGGCACAAGTGGCTTGGGCTGCTCCAGCATCAAATCGTAGAGATCATAACGGGTTTCGCGCCCAATTTCAATGGAATCGCGGAAGCCCTCAGTGGTCAGCAGCGCAGTTCTGGCCCCCTTGCGCTCAATCATGGCATTGGTCACAAGCGTGGTTCCGTGAATCAGGTGCTGCACCTCATCTGGCTGCACATTGCCCAAGTCGAGTGTTTCCATCAATGCCGCCTCTACCGCTCGCGACGGATCATCCGGTGTGGTCAGCACCTTGCCGATGGAAAAGACCCCCGTCTCGTTGTCAACAACAATCAGGTCAGTGAATGTACCACCGATATCCGCTCCCACACGGTATTTTTGTTGCGTATGTTCTGTCATCTCGTTTTCCTCTTTAATGTGATTCGATTGCAATCTGTACTGAATTTTGTAAATGGGTTTCCACCGCTGTCACAGCCGCCGCTATATCACCCGCGTGACAAGCATCCAAAATTTGACGGTGATCAGCCATTGCCCCATCGCGGTAGACTGTCAGAGGGGCCGCTGCATATAGGAACTGGGTGACTTGATTCCGCAGCGTATTGATCAGGTCGAGTAAACGTGGCCGCTGGGCGGGTGCATAGAGTATGGCATGGAACGCCTCATCCAGCGGCCCAAAAGTCTGCCCATCCTGCGCTTGCGCTAGCTGAGTGAACAACACTTCGGCCTCCTGTAAAATCGTGGGTGTCAATGCGGGGATGGCGCGCCGGATGGCATCACACTCTAACAGAATGCGGATATCATAAATTTCGCAAATCTCATCGGCTGTCAACCGATTGACAAATGCACCACGCCCCGGATAGACTGCCAGCAAGCCCTCGGCCTCTAGCTGACGAAACGCTTCACGAACGGGCATCCGGCTGACCTTGTACTGTGCGGCAATTTCCTCTTGGCGAATTTGTGTACCCGCAGACAACTCACCTGTTGTGATGGCGGTACGCAGGGCAAGGATGACCTTTTCGGCTGAGGTTAAGTGTTGTGGCACTTGACTGGGCAATGGTTTCCCCTTTCATCATAGTTAGTCTAGTTACGATTGGATACATTGTATCCAATGGATACAATCGTTGTCAAATTTGAATTCATATTCACGCGCAGAGCAGAGTGCGTATAAATGCCCGTGCGGTCGAGGTGGTGGCAGACATCCCGCTGTTAGACACTGGAACCTCCCTCAACCCTCTACCGTTAGCCATTCATGAATTCTTGCATGATTCGTGTTAAGAATAAAACTTATAAACTATTTATAAGGAAATAAATCATGAATTTAGTAACCAGTATCAAAAATATTTTGACAAACCTCTTCCAGCAAGACCAAGGCTGGGAGAATCTGTTTCAGCATGTTGGCTGGGACATCACGGCCCAAACATTGTCAACACATAGCGATATCGAACTGGCTGACGCACTCCTGAACACTGAACTCACCATCGACCACGCATTGCCGGGACTCGACGATTATAGTGCAGAGGGCGACCGCCTTATCACACCAGGAAAACCCTATGCCAGCTTCCTCTACCATGTCCTTGCCTCGCCCAAAGTTGTGGAACAACCGGACGGCATGGAGCTAAAAGCCTACCCTGATCTCAACGCCATTGATACCATTGAAAACTATGTCTTCGCTGCCCGCAACATGACCATTCCCGAACTCATTGCGGATACCCTGATGACAATGGGGATGCCATCGGGGACCCCCATCGAGTTAGCAATTGGCGTTTTTGCCTATGACTATCGTCCCGCTGTTGAGACGGTCCATCGTACCCATGCGGACGCCTGTTATTCACGCACAGGGGTTGCGCGTCTGGGAACAAAAGCCGCCATCTACAACGGGATGATGCGTGGATTCAGTGTGTTTCCACCCGGTGATGACGCCCATGATATCCGTGCATTGCCCTGTCGCTTTGCGCCCTATCTGGCGGCAAAATTCATGGGTCGTGCCGATGTCTTTGGCCCCATTGATTCGATGAGTGAAAATGTCGATGAGCGTCAGGTTGACTTCTGGGTCCCCCTGCATAAACTCTTTGATGTCCCCGAATGTCTGCAAGGCTTGGACCTGAATGTCACGCTAGAGAAACGCCACTTTAACCAAAAGCTGGAAAAACTGGGTGAACTCTTGGCCGAGAAGGGGCTATCGCCGTATAGTTCAGAACAATTTGCGACGGACCCCTTCCGCATTGAGGAGCAATTGGCAACGTGGGGCGATGACACGACCTATGGTCAAGGCGTTGTGATTCCTGTCCCGCATCCCATCGTGGACCCAGCCTTTATCCAGCAAGAGGGTGACACTGAGCCAGCGATTTTCCGTTCTCCACCCATGAACCGCACACCAGGATTCTATGATGCCTTTGCACCGACATTATCACTCGATGCAGAGAACGGCGCACGACCTTGGCCCGAATACGCCCATGTGCGTGAACAGGTGAATGCTGATGGCACACGCCGCAACATTACCAACGAGCCGGATGTGGTCAACATCACCATTGCGGGCAACTACAATGCACTGCATATGATTGACTATGCGGCGGATGGCTGGGTGACAGCCACTGTCATCGACCAGACGACTGGTTCACCGCTGCAACATGACAATGCGGTGGTGGGTGTCGAACCTGCGTACTCGCTCATCTGCGCACCCGACTTTTTTCCACAGGTACGTCAACGGCAAATCTATGAGTGGTGGCGTGGTGTGCCGGAAATGGCCTCAGAAGGCAAATTGCCCGCGTGGTGGGCATGGCTGGTGGATAATGGACACTGGGGGCGTCTGTGGCGCGCTGACCCCAACCCACTCTCCGACCAACGCATCCCGGCCAATGTGCAGTTGCCGGACACGCCATTCTTGGAGAGTGACCGCAGTGCCTCAGCCATTGTCTCTTTGCCACAGACCATTAAGCCAAAATCAATGATGGAAGGCATGGAGGCTATCAAAAAGTTTGCTGATTTTGTGCGCCACACATCGCTGCCCGACGCGGCTGCTGGAACCTTTGCGCCAGGGTGGGATACCAGCTTTGACCGCTCAGACAATAACGTGAACCATCTTGCCGCCTATGGCTTGGGTAGCCCCTTCCCAGAGGATGCCAAGCTCTGTGCCGCACTGAGTACATTCTGGCCTGCCGCCGCTCCGGACACCACGCGCACCTTCTTTAATGTGCCGTTCAGTGCGGGCAGCGTTGCGCCCTTGACCGATATGGAAAGTGGTGTTGGCCCTGATGCTGTCGCATGGGATGGTATCATCGGTCCTTCGGTTGTTGCACAAGATGCAGAGAATATCACGGTCGAGTACCACGACTACCCACGTGCAGACTACACCCGTAATGCGCTCGAAGGCAAGCTCTCGATTGCGCTCACCAGTCGCATCACGCTTGAAGAGTACAAACGCCGCATTGTCTGTATGTTGCGTTGCTACCGTGCTATCGGTGCTATCGGCAACAAGTCCAATGCGCATATCCTGTCCTTCAAAGTTGTCAATCATGACAATCTCGAACTGGAGCAAGCCCAAGCGCGTCGCAACGTAGAACTACAAGGACCCATCTACCGCATTACAGGCTTCAATCAGCAACTTGGCAGCACAGGCGGTAGCAACATTACTGCACCCACACCAACCGATGCAACATTACAGCGAATGCGCTATCAAGTGCGTGAAAATTGGGTTGTCTTTGTCGGCTCCGGTGACTATGTGTTGCTCCGTGTCAAAATCGGTGACGGTTCGCAGAGCCAGACGAATTGGTCTTTGCTGGATGTGTAGCTGGTGGTCGGTGAGTCGGTATTCGGTAAGTCGGTATTCGGTGGTCGGTGGTCGGTGAGTCGGTATTCGGTAAGTCGGTATTCGGTAAGTCGGTATTCGGTGAGTCAGTATTCGGTTACGAAGTACCGACCTACTGACCTACTGACCTACTGACCACTGACCCACTGACCACTGACCCACTGACCACTGACCACTGACCTACTGACCCACTGACCACTGAATACCGACTCACCATTCTTCACTTGGGTTAATCAATGTCAAATACAGACATCCTGATCATCGGCGCAGGTCCCGCCGGAACCGCTGCCGCCATCACAGCACGTCATGCGGGGCTTCATGTGACCATCATCGAGCGACTGACATTCCCGCGTCACCGCCCTGGTGAATCGCTTCATCCCGGTATCCAACCGCTACTGGCTCAACTCGGTGTCGAACAGGTGGTGTTGGACGCCAACTTTCTGCGTTTTAATGGCATTTGGATGAATTGGGCTGGGCCAAACAAGAGGCAGCCACGGTGGTTTGAGCCGTTTGGCGAGGATGAACGAGAGGTTTGGCAAGGCTTTCAAGCGTGGCGTACTACCTTTGACCAAATCTTATTGGACCATGCCATCTCGCTCGGCGTCCAAGTGCATCAACCCTGTCGTGCCCATGAAGTACTCCTACAGGAAGAGCAAGTTATTGGTATCAACACCGACAACGGTCCCATCCGCGCCAATTTTGTCATCGACGCTACTGGTTCACGCCACTGGCTCGCCACCCAGCTCAACATCCCCGTCGCCCCACTCACAACACCGCTCTTTGCCCGCTACGGCTATATGGATGGACATTTGGACACGCTAGTACAAGACCCAATGCTCACGATTCAGCGAAATGGCACTATGTCAGGCTGGCTTTGGGTTGCACCTGTGACCGCCCCCAATCACGCCAAACAAACGCAATGGACTGAACTTATGCTACCCGCCAGCCAATTCCAAAGCCAATCCAAACAAGTCCCTGAGCTACTCTCGCCTCTGACACCCGCTGGCCGCATTCACGGCGCAGATGTCACGTGGCGCGTCATGGAAGCAATGGCTGGGCCAGGCTACTTTGCAGTTGGTGACGCAGCCTTCATCCTCGATCCGACATCCTCACACGGCGTTTTACGCGCCATTATGTCTGGCATCTACGCCACCAACCTCATCATTCAATCCACACATGGGCATGTCCCGGCGGACGTCCTACCAGCGATCTATCATGATTGGATGCGCACGTGGTTGCAGACCGATATAGAAAAATTGAAGTCGTTTTATGGTAAACTATCGTTAGCGGATATTTTTCTACCCGTTGATCCCCAATAGACGAGTAACCATTCGTTATCCCACCTTGCTTATTAGATGTGATGCAGTTACAATGAGTCATATTGTTATCAATCTTGTCCACATATGAGAGCCTATTAAGCCATAGATTGCAGAATCCACAATCCATTGTTCATGATCAATTTACTGGCTTCTTCTCTTACCGTGTAAACTAAGTTTACACAGTCCTATGATAGTAATGGAGTGAGATTGAGTTAAAACGATTAAACAACGAATTATGTCGAATAAAATAGAGCTAGAGACTCAACAAAGAATTATCCAACTCGAACGTGAAAACCAGCAACTACGCAAAGAATTGCAGCGTATACAGCAAATGCCTGTCAGCAAAGAGGTGGCGAAGGAGCATAACAGTCATGACAGTCATAGGGTCGCCGAGCATACTGAACTACAGGTTATGCGGTATTCAATAGAACATGCAGGCGAAAGTGTTTTTCGTGTACGACCAGACAGCAGTATTGACTATGTTAATCATGCTGCCTATCAATCGCTTGGGTACACACGTGATGAATTGCTTTCGATGACAGTATTCGATCTGAATCCTGACATTAAGCCATATTGGGATGAGATTTGGCAGACGATTAAGACCCAAGGTGTGCTTATTGATGAGGGCAAACAGACTGCTAAGGATGGAACCATAATTCCCGTTGAAGTGACCTCCTCGTATCAAGAGCTAGATGGGCAAGAATATCTCTTCAACTTTACGCGCGACATTCGCGAACGAAAACAATATGAAGCCGATCTACGTGCGGCCAAAGAGGATGCGGAAGCTGCGGTCAAAGCCAAAGCCGCGTTTCTGGCCAATATGAGCCACGAAATCCGTACGCCAATGAATGGTGTCATTGGGATGACCAGCCTCCTCCAAGCAACGCCGCTCAGTGAGGAGCAGTTGGGCTATGTCGAAACCATTCGCTCCAGTGGCAACGAACTGCTGACCATTATTAACGATATTCTGAATCTGTCTAAAATTGAGGCTGGGAAGTTTGAATTTGAGTACCAACCCTTCAATCTTCGACAATCTATTGAGGATATTTTTGATTTGGTAACACCCTCTGTGGAGACAAAGGGACTGGCGTTAAAACTGAACTACGATACCCATCTGCCCGAATGGATTGAGGGTGATGCCACACGGACCCGTCAAATTCTGGTCAATCTTCTCTCGAATGCGGTCAAGTTTACGGACCAAGGGCAGGTGACATTGACCGTTGTCAAAAAGGGCATTGCCGATGATGACAGCGATGCTGGGCGCGATACACACAAAGATGGCGCAGAAATTCAACTTCACTTTTCTGTACAGGATACAGGCATTGGCATCCCTCAAGACCGCATAAGCAGACTTTTTGAGTCCTTTAGCCAAGTGGATTCATCTACCACCCGCCGCTTTGGAGGAACAGGGTTAGGTCTAGTCATTAGCAAGCAACTCTGTGAGGGTATGGGTGGATACATATGGGTCGAAAGCGTGGAGGGGGTTGGTTCGACCTTCCACTTCACCATACCCACAAAGTCGGTTACACATCAGCCAGCAGAGTCATCAAGCAAAAAGAAGAAAAAACGGTTTGATCGCACCTTTGCCCAGCGTTACCCATTACGGATTCTGTTGGCCGAAGATAATTCTGTGAATCAGAAAGTGGCTGTCCACATGCTAGGGCGCATGGGCTATCAGGTGGATGTCGCTGCCGATGGCAAAGAAGCTGTTGATGCGGTATTCAGACAGCCCTATAATTTGGTGCTGATGGATGTTCATATGCCCGAAATGGATGGCATAGAGGCGACGCGAAAAATTACACACGAACTGCCCAAGGATCAACAGCCGACCATTATTGCACTCACAGCGGGTGTTTTGGATGATGAGCGCGCCAACTGTATCGAGGCGGGGATGGTCGATGTTGTGACCAAACCATTTACAGTTAACTCACTCTCTGAGACATTAACCAATATTTATCATTTGATAGCCACTAATCAATGAGATCATTGTATAGGATGTATCAACTTGATTCCGTGAGGAGATGTGATGGAAGGGGATGAACCCAAGACGTCCGGATGGCTCAATGCAGAGCGGTTTATTATATCGTGAGGAAATCATTATGAAATTTGGCTTTAGCCTACCCATCCATCGTCAATTTGCTGACCCCAAGCTCCATGTAGACCTCGCCGTTGAGGCCGAGCAAGCAGGCTGGGACGGCTACTTCGTCTGGGATCACATCGCGTGGAAAACTGGGGCCAAGCACAACCCTGTCACCGATCCTTGGATTGTATTATCCGCCATCGCCGCCAGCACCGAACGCATCCACCTCGGCCCAATGGTGACACCGCTATCCCGTCGTCGCCCGTGGAAGGTTGCCAGAGAAACAGTTGCGCTAGATCATCTCTCCAATGGCCGTGTGATTTTGGGTGTTGGGTTAGGTGCGGTTGCTAAAACCGAGTTTCGTGCGTTTGGTGAAGAAGGCGATGACAAAATTCGTGGTCAAATGTTGGATGAAGCACTGGATGTGGTTACGGGGCTTTGGACGGGCGACTCCTTTTCATACAGCGGCGACCATTATCAAATCGACAACGCGCAGTTTCGGGTGGAATCCCAAAGTGTGCTAATTGCGAAATAGTGGAAAAGGAGGGAAAATAGACTCAAAGCGTACAGATAATTTAACCATTATGCCATAAAGGAGTCAAGATGCAAACCAAGTATATGCTAAAGACATGGGCATTAT
>JBCCFC010000052.1:0-21354 GCA_039029935.1 Chloroflexota bacterium | reverse complement strand
TAAATCCAAGTCCGAGCCTTCTGGCTGAGCGCCACATCTGTTCTGCGGGAATTGCTGGCTGTAAACGCCCCCATCATCGTCATTGGTGGTAGCGGCACAGTGATTGATGTCCTGAGTAACGATAGCGATGAAGATGGTGCGGACATCCTGAGCGTGAATGCGGCCAGCAATGGCACACATGGTGCCGCCTTCAACAATGGCAGCAACGTGACCTATACACCATCGAGCGCAAGCTTTAATGGCATGGATACCTTCACCTACGACGTGATTGACAACAACTCTGCGGGTGCTAGCAATGGGGCACAGGTCAGCACAGCCAGTGTTGAGGTTGCCATCGTCGCCAACAACCCACGTGGTGACTGTAACGCCTCTGGCAGCACAGGCATCGCCGATGTGGTTGCCATCGTCCTCGAACTCTTTGATGGCGACAGCGACACGCGCTGGTGGGAAATCTATCAGTCTGGCTACACAGGTTCACCGTTGGGTTGTGATGCCAATGCTACCCAGAGCGTGAGCTTCGCTGACATCGCCTGTACCGTGCTGGTCTTCTTTGGCGACAATGCCTGTACAACGCCTGTTGTCCAAGCCGCCAGCGTTGCGCCAGCCACCTTGAGTGCTGAGAACGTAACCATCCAAGGACGCACCGTACAGGTCCCAATTCACCTGACCAGCCAAGACAGTGACATCGCCGCCATTGGATTCAGCCTCGACTTTGACAACAGCCAGTTCCGCTTTGATGACGCCGATGCTGATGGCAATGGTCTGCCCGACGCCGTGCGCTTTAATGTGAGCAACCAACTGACGCAGTTCGCACAGTTCAATGCTGAGACCAATCAAGTTGACATCGCTGTCTATGGGTTAAGTCTACCGCTTAAAGCCATGAGCGATGGTGTGATGGCAACGGTCGAACTGCAAGTGCGAGACGACGCAACTGTCGGTAGTGACGCACAAATCACACTGGTCAACGGGTCAGCAGGCACGACTGACGGACATGATGTAATGGTTGATTTGGTGGGTGGCTTGGTCAACACCAGCGGTGTCAGCGGTACGGACCAGGTTAATCGAGTGTTCTTGCCACTGCTATTGAAATGAGAAGATTGCTCCCGTGTAAAGATAGCTTCGAGACACGCAGAGTGGTCCAATAGAGAAAAGGAGGCCGCAATTTTTGTAAAAATTGCGGCCTCCTTTTTTCTATTGGACCACTCTAACGCGCCGAACCCTCATGCACGCCGATACGCCACCCGCCACAACAACATAAATACACAGCCCAAAATCGGCGGCACAATCAGCCACATCAAGCTGTCTGTCAACGACGATTGGTCGGCCATGTAACCTGTCACGGCTGCCCCCAATCCACCCGGTGCCCAGCCTGTCCCCATAATCAGCCCTGCTGAAACGGCAGCGCGTCTCGGCCAACAATCCTGTCCCATCAACAATGTCGTGGGGTAGGTGTTACCGATGCACAGACCGATAAGGGCGATGGCGAGATACGGCATGACGCCGCCTGAATGCATGAAGAGCCAGAAGGCGGGTGCGATCAACAGCCAGCTAATCATGGCGATGCGCCACGTACCCACCCGATCCGACCATGTACCGCCCAACATGCTGCCGCCACCAATGGCAAAGGCCAGTACTGAGAGCATCTGGCTGGCCTGTACCAGTGTGCCACCTTCGGACTCAATCCATGCAGGCAGATAGGTCATCAGTGAGACCTGAAACCATGCCCGTGTCATGGATGCTAATGTCAGCAGGATGATTGCAGTGAGCAACAGGTCGCCCTCTCGCCCCTGCGTTGTTCCTTTCGCCGTTGCTGCACCTGTCCAAGTTATCGGCCTTTGCCCATACAACAGGCCGCTGACAATCAACGTGATGGGCAAAAAGATCAGTGCCGCATGAATCCCGAACCAGGGTAAGAGCGCGGCCACCACAATGGGGCTAAGAGCAGAGCCGATGTTGCCGCCGACCGAAAAAATCGACATGCTCAAGCCTCGACGGACAGGGCTATCGGGTGGTAACGTAAAGGCGATGGTTGCCCCGGCTGGGTGATAGGATGATGACCCCAGACTGGCGGCGCCGACCAGTATGGCGAAGATGATGTAGTTGGGGGCAAATCCCACCAAGCTCATCAGCACACCCAGCCATAGAATGCTCAATGCACTCACCTTGTAGCCACCAAAACGGTCACTCAAAAAACCGAGAAAGGGCTGTGGTAATGAGGTGAGCAATGTGACCACAAGCGCAATCCCACCAATCTGCCCATAGGTTAAGTCCATGCTCACGATGAGCAATGGGTACAGAACGGGAAGAAAGTTGTGGCATAGCTCAAGCGTAAAGTGACTCACCGCTGCAAGAGTGGGGGCGCGCCATAATGATAGTCGTTGATTTGAGCCTAAAATAGCTGTTGATGTCATTCAGAAAATCCTTTGCATAAAAACGGGATATAAACACTGTCAACATCGCCCATCACCATCCATACCGTTCAGGTCCCCAAGGCTGTGTCGTCAACTCTTGTTTCAACAATGTCATCTGACGATCAGGCACATCATCATACGCTACTACACCCGGCCCCACACAGCTATACACGCCAAGCCGACGCCCAGGCATGATAATCGCATTGACCCCTGTGCGGCAAAAATCGCCAAAGTAGGCGGCATTAGAGGCAAAGGTTGGCACTTCGGCACGGCCTTTGACGCGCCAGACGGTCTCACCATCATCAAAGCGTAGATTGCCACAGACCGTCGCCGCCCCAAAGTCAACCGCCTGCCCAACCACGCCCCAAATTTCACAGTAATGATAGCAGTAGACTTTGGCAAGGGCAACACCACTAAACTCTGCACCATGCCCATAGACACCTTCCGGCCCCAATGTGCTGTGTCCACCGATCTGGCAGTAATCTCGCACTTTGACATCACGCCCAATCACCACTGGACCATCAATAATCGCCCCATTGATGACACTGGCATTATCGCCCAGCCACAAGTCACCACGCACGACAACACGGTTGCCAATGACCGCATTTTCGCCTAACACAACACTGCCTTCAATCTCCGCACAATCATGGATACGCGCAGACGCAGGAATAATGTTGCCATCACTATCGGCAAGCTGCTTGCGCATGGACTCAATGACACGGTAGTTGGCCTCTAAAATATGCCAAGGTTTGTCGAGGTCAACATGGTAATCAACGGTTTCAACGGCTAGGACCGTCTCTCCTTCCTCAATCATCATCTGCACAGAGCGCGCAATCTCTGACTCAATAGGCGGCATTCCTCCCACAGGCACAGTATCCATAATCCCCGGATTGTCACGTAGCATTGCCAGTGCTGGAAGTTGAAATGCATAAACCCCCGCCAGTCGATAACGCCCATCACGTGGGTGTCCTTCAATACGTGTAATTTGCTGCTCTTTGACGGTTGGGATGAGCCAATCGCTGGGCGATTCTTTGCTCAAAGGTTGAATCAGCGCAGCGGCATAGGGTTGTTGCTGGTTGATGTTGCTGATAAAGGTGGCAAGGTTGTCTTGGCTGGTGACGATATCGCCTGCGCAGACGAGGAATGATTCATTGGCGTTTAGGTGACTTTCTAAAATCGATTCAGCTTGCAGAACGGCGTCGGCAGTACCCGTTGGGTGTGCTTGTTGGATAAAATGGATTTGGGCATTGCTACCTCGTAACGCAGCGCGGACACTGGCGGCATGATCGCCCATCACAACGATGATGTTTTGAATACTTAGGTCAATCAGCGAATCGACCAAACGGTAGATTGCTGGAATGTTGGCAATCGGGAAGGCCGTTTTGTTGCGGGTCACGTTATACGGCCAGAACTTTGTGCCCTGTCCGGCGGCAAGGATGACAGCGGTTGTGAGTTTATGGTTTGGCATTGCTATTCTTTATGTTCAAATGGATTCACAATGGTGAGTTGGTCAGCGAGAACCAATCCCGTATCCATGTCTTCAGAATATAGGATCGTTGCGCCAGCTACCAGTGCGGCGGATGCAATAATGCTATCCCAATATGAAAATAAATGCTCTTGTCGAATTTGTGAGGCTTTTACAAGAATTTCTTCGTCAATGTTGATTACTTTATATCTTCGATATGATTCGTAAATAAATTTATAGACAAAATATTCATCGTATTCATATTTCTTGAGTAGATTGGAAGACACCTCAACCACCACTTGGCTGCTCATAATAATCTTGGTCCTATTCTCTCGAATTAATTTCTGAGAGAGAGGCGTTTTGATAGGCTCTAATTCAGGTTGAAATACATAAAGCCAAATATTTGAGTCAATAAACATGAAAGGATCAGAAGATTCGCTCTGCATAAATTTCCTCTCTCGTCATAGGCTTGACATTGCGCGTTTTCACTGGATAATCCCATACATACTCGATAACAGAATCATAGCCTGCTTCATAGGCATAGTCAACAAGACTTTTTCCACTACGTAGACGATAATCAAGCTCATCATCGTTATCCTCAGATGATAAATCTTGCGATTCCTCGATTTCAAGTTCTGTACCATTGTCAGTTTGATGGATATTATTTTGAGTCTTTTTCTCAGTGTTCACGCCTTTATCTGACACAAAAAAAGAGTTGTCGTCTTTATTTTCCAATCCATTACTTTCTTCTTTTAAGCTGAGGGAAACCGACCATGTTATGGGTGATGAGCTATGATTGATATATTGTTCTAGCGTCATTAAATCTTTCACGGGTATTTTAATCACGCCATCATTAATTTCCGATTCAAATGTAACTGTATGCATATAACCTCCTAGAATAGATATGTAGAAAAGGTTATGTGATTATATCTCATTTGATGAGAGGTGAACATTCCTTCTATTCCTAAAATGCTCATCTCTCATCTATATCCAATAGTGAGTACCTATCTACTCGTCCGTCACACAACCTTCAGATGCGGACGCAACCGTCTTGATATATTTATACAATACACCCTTGGTCGCCTTGTATGCTGGCGCAACCCAATTTTCACGGCGAGTTGCCAATTCTTCATCAGACACGTCCATGTTCAGTGTGTTGTTATCGGCGTCCACAGTCACGATGTCACCATCCTGCAACAGTGCTATGCCACCGCCCTTCTGCGCCTCTGGTGTGACATGCCCAATCACAAAACCATGTGAACCGCCCGAGAAGCGACCATCGGTCATGAGTGCGACGCTCTTGCCTAAGCCCTTACCCATGATGGCTGAGGTAATTGACAACATTTCGCGCATACCTGGACCACCTGTTGGTCCTTCGTAGCGGACAACCACGACATCACCAGCCTGAACGCTGCCATCTTGAATGCCGACCAAGCACTCTTCTTCCGAGTCATAGACGCGTGCTGGACCGCTAAAGGTTGTGCCTTCCTTGCCCGTGATCTTGGCAACCGCACCTTCTGTCGCCAGATTACCATAAAGAATCTGAAGATGCCCCGTCGTCTTAATTGGATCAGAGATGGGATAGATGATCTTCTGGCCTTCGGCCAAGTCCGCAGCTTCTTCCACATTCTCGGCAACTGTTTTACCTGTGACAGTCATGCAGTCACCATGCAACATACCCTCCCGTAGCAACATGCGCTGTACCGCTGGTACACCACCGATGTTGTAGAGGTCTTCCATGACATACTTGCCGCTGGGTTTGAGGTCCGCCAATAATGGCGTCTTGTCTGAAATGGCTTGGAAGTCATCAATCGTCAATGGCACATTCGCTGCCTTTGCCATCGCGATGAGATGTAGGACAGCATTCGTGGACCCACCAAGCACAACCGTCAGCGTAATCGCATTTTCAAAAGCTTTACGGGTCATGATGTGGCTCGGTCGGATATCATTTTCGAGCATGTTGAGAACGGCCGCACCAACACGACCGCACTCTTCCCGCTTTTCATCGCTGGTCGCTGGCAATGATGAACTGTAAGGCAAGCTCATGCCCAACATCTCAATCGCGGAACCCATTGTGTTGGCCGTATACATACCACCACAGGCTCCCGCACCAGGACAGGCATGACGCAACACATCCTTGAGTTCCTCTTCGCTGATCTCTTTGGCAAGCCACTGACCGTACGCCTCAAACGCAGAGACGAGATCGAGCTTGCGGTCGCCAAGGAAGCCTGGGCGGATTGTGCCGCCATAGACGACGATGCTTGGACGGTCAAGCCGTGCAAGCGCCATGATCGTACCCGGCATGTTCTTGTCACAGCCAGGAATCGACACGTTGGCATCATACCACTGCGCTCGCATGACTGTCTCAATCGAGTCGGCGATGATGTCGCGTGACAGCAGTGAACATTTCATGCCCTGCGTACCCATCGAGATGCCATCACTGACACCGATGGTGTGGAAGATCAAGCCAACCATATCCTCTGCTTGGACGCCCGCTTTGACATGGGTCGCCAACTCGTTGAGGTGCATGTTACACGGGTTGCCCTCCCAGCCCATGCTGGCAATGCCCACCTGTGGCAAATTCATCTGCTCCTCGGTCATACCCGTTGCATAGAGCATGGCCTGTGACCCCACCTGAGAGCGGACTTGGGTGAGCTGGCTGCTGTATTTGTTTAATGACATGTTGTTTTCTCCCTGTTAATTGCTTTATTTTTGAAAATTTGGTGGTTGTTGCGGTTATTTTAAAACTCTAAAATTAGTTCATCGTGACGACGCTCTAAATCATTGCGAACAAAACGCCACAGTGCCTCAGCATCTATACCGCTGTAATTTTTCAAAACAGGTAAAATAATTTCATCCTGTTTGGCTAACCAATCTCTCCAAGGAATCCGTACTTTTGTTGTTTCTTCAACAAACAAGTTAACTTCCACTTCATAGGGTTGTATCAAAATTGAGGCTGGAATACCTGTGCCAACCTCTAGCCGTCGTATCATAGGCAGGGTTAGAGGCTGCGTCCTTGTCAAGATAGCACGGACATCCTCCTTGGCCCCAATATAAGGCTCCAGTGCTTCATCAGTCAAATGACGACTTTCAATATAGTATTCAAGTGCATCAATTGGGTCTGGTGGTGGTAAATCATAATGTTTATCTTCATATGCCGATACAAGAGTCACAAGCACATCTAGCTTATCACATTCCGGCGAGTCTGGTTCAGCATCAAAAAGTCGCTCAATTTCGGCCAATGCCTCTTCATAATCATTTTCATTTTGAATTGGTTTGATTATCATCAGCCCTCCATCTCAATTACTCATATATCCTAAATCATCAACACATCAACTCGATCATATTCGCGATGTGTACCGATGAAACGAATGTAAACGGCTCCTCGATTATAATGAATTTTGACAACCAAGCGATAGTGATTTCCTTTAATATTAAATACGGCACGGTTGTCTGGTAAAATTACATCATCTCCATAAGTCCGTTGAATATCTGCTTGTGTTTTCCAGTCAGCCCGTTCAGCATCTTCAAGCCACGCTTGTAATGCCCTTTTTGCTTGTGCATTCTTCTGCCAGAACTCTCGTAAAGTCCGTTTTGCGATGACTCTCATACTATCATAAACCAGCATACATGCGGAAGGTAGCAAAGATTACGTGGCTTTGCTACCTTATATCTCTGAATTCAATGCAAAATCTTATTCTGAGCCATCCGTCAACAAAAAGTACTCTACCGAATCTGACAACGCGATCCAACTGGCTTCAATAATATTCGTACTCGCCCCCACCGTACTCCATGTGCGTTCACCATCAGTGCTGTAAATCAACACGCGCGTCATCGCCCCCGTTGCGCTGTCACTGTCCAAGATACGCACTTTGTAGTCAGTGAGGCTGATGCGTTTGAGCGATGGATAGAACTGTTCGATGGCTTTACGCAGAGCCAAGTCCATTGCGTTGACCGGGCCATTGCCTTCAGCAACTTCGTGGTATACCTTGTCTTCGACTTTCACCTTGACGGTGGCTTCAGCAAAGAGACCACGCCCCATGCGGTTCTCGACTGATGCGGTGTAGTCAATCAATTCAAAGGGTACGGTGTAATCTTCACGGACGCGACGCAACAGAAGTTCGACACTGGCTTCGGCACTTTCAAAGGCAAAGCCCGCGTTCTCCATCTCCTTGATCTGATTGAGAACAACACGCTCCTGTTCACGGGACAGCCCTTCCAGCCCAAACTCACGCTTTTTGACAGCGATATTGTCCTTGCCGCTCAGTTCACTGACCAGTACACGGGTCTCGTTACCAACCAGTGCCGGGTCCACGTGCTGATAGCTCATGGTATGCTTTACCACCGCGTTGACATGGGTTCCCCCCTTGTGCGCAAAGGCACTACTGCCAACAAAGGGTTGATGTGAATCTGGTGTCAAGTTTGCCAATTCGCTCACATAATGGCTCAACTCAGCCAGTTGGGTCAACTTTTCGGGTGGCACAACATCATAGCCCATTTTGAGTTGCAGATCGGGGATGACGCTGACCATGTTAGCGTTGCCGCAACGTTCACCATAGCCGTTCATCGTTGCCTGAACATGGTTACAACCATGACGGACGGCATCCAGCGTATTGGCAACCCCAGTCTCGCTGTCGTTGTGAGCATGGATACCGAGTGTGACTCTGGCAGCAGGTGGCTCATTACCATTTGCACCCAAATCATTGCCTTGGTCGTCAATATTATGCCCTAACACATCACGGCGCACGGTGATGACGGCATCCGCCACCTCCCAAGGCAAACCACCACCATTTGTATCACAGAGGACGATGCTATCCGCCCCACCGACAATGGCCGATTGCAGTGTTGCCAGTGCATATTCTGGGTTCTCTTTGTAGCCGTCAAAGAAGTGTTCGGCATCGTAGATTACCTCTTTGCCTTGGCTTTTGAGATACTGTACAGAATCGCGGATCATGCGAAGGTTTTCTTCCATCGTTGTGCGCAAAACTTTGTCAACGTGCAAGTCCCAACTTTTACCAAAAATGGTCACAACAGGCGTATTGGCCTGAATCAATAGCTGAATTTGGGCATCATTGGCAGGGTCCACATTGGCCTTACAGGTTGACCCAAAGGCAGCAATTTTGGCATGTTTGAGGTCAAGCTCGGTCTGGGCGCGTTCAAAGAACTCCATGTCTTTGGGATTGGAGCCGGGCCAGCCACCCTCAATGTAGTCTGTGCCAAACTCATCAAGCCGGCGAGAGATACGTAGTTTGTCTTCACAACTGAGCGAGACGCCTTCCCCCTGTGTGCCGTCTCGCAGCGTCGTATCGTATAGTTGAATTCGCATAATTGTGCTTCAATCACCCCGTGTTCTGTAACCCTGCGGCAATGCCGTTGACCGACAACAGGATTGCCTCAAGTAGTGCTTCTTTTTTCTCTGGATTGGTCTCATCCGTGCGTAACCGCCGTAATAATTCGACCTGTATGTAATTTAACGGATCAACATATGGGTTGCGTACCTGAATGCTGCGTTGTAGCCACGTCTGGCCGTCTAACAATTCCTTGGTATCTGTCACCGCAAGAATCATACGCTTGGTACGCCCATATTCATCCAAAATATCATCAAAAACGGCTTTGCGTGTTTCATCATCAGTAAGGCTGGCATAGAGTGTGGCAATCCCCATATCCGCCTTGGTCAGCCCCATCTCCACATTGTCAAAGACTGCCTTGAGGAAAGGCCACGACTCGTACATTTCTCGCAACGCCGCAAGTCGTGACTGGTCCTCGGCGCCTTCTTCGTTGAGCCACGTTTCCAGTGCTGTCCCTAAGCCATACCAACTTGGTAGGTTGACGCGCGACTGTGTCCATGCAAAGACCCAAGGGATGGCGCGCAGATCGTCAATATCTTTGGTCTCTTTGCGGCGCGCTGGACGGGAGCCAATATTCAATGCGCCGATGTGGTCGATGGGCGATGCATGATGGAAGTAGACAATGAACTGCGGTTTTTCCACCAACGAGCGATATTTGACATATGCCTGGGTGCTGAGTGTATCCAGAATGGTACTCCACTCATCCTCTTTGGGCAATTCTGGACGTTTACCACTGGTTAACAGCACCGCACTGATTAACTGTTCGAGATGGCGATGACCGATGTAGGGATTGGCATAGCGGCTACTCACAACCTCACCCTGCTCTGTGACACGCAATCGACCGCGCACGGACTCTGGTGGTTGCGCAAGAATGGCTCGATTGGCCGGGCCACCACCGCGCCCCAACGTACCGCCACGACCGTGAAAGAGCGTCAATGTGACGCCATGTTCATCACAGGTCTGTGCCAAGGCACGTTGCGCTTTGTAGAGCATCCAGTTTGCCTGCAAATAGCCACCATCTTTGTTGGAATCGCTATAGCCGATCATGATTTGCTGCTGGTTGCCCCGCTGTGCCAAGTGACGTTGATAGACGGGATGCTCAAACATGGTCGCCATCAGTTCGGGGGCAGCTTGCAGATCAGACACTGTCTCAAACAGCGGCACGACGTTGACCTCACCAAACAGCCCTGCATCCTTGGCAAAGAGCAACACCTCCAGCATGTTGCTGACTTCCATTGTCATGCTGATGATATAGGTTGGCATGGATTCCTTGCCCAAAAAGTGATGGGCGCGTTTCATCAGCCGGAAAAGCTCGATGGTCTGGTTGGTTTCATCACTAAACTGTAGCTCAGAGGTGAGTGGGCGCAGACTATTTAGTTCTTGCGTCAGCAGCCTGATTTTCTCACGTTCGTCACGGGAGTCATAGTCAAGCATCAGATCATAGGTTTGCAAAATCTCAGACAAGGCACTACGGTGGCGCGCCGCATGTTGACGGACATCCAGCGAGGCCAAATGGAAGCCAAAGCTCTCGACCGCACGAATTAAGTCGGCTGTTAAGCCTTCGGCAATACGCGCGCCATTATTCTGGCGTAGACTGGTGTCAATCAATTTTAGATCATGCAACAACTCATCCGCATGGGTGTATGCTTTTGGATTGGGCGCAACACTCTCCCAAGGCTGTTCATTGACTGCAAGCGAGGCTTGCAGCCGCTGATACATCATGATTAACTTTTGGCGATAGGGTTCAATGCTAAAGCGGTCAAGGCTCAGTCGCTCTAGTTCGCTCCGGCGAAACAATTTCAAATCCTGTTCAATGCTGTCCAACAGGTCTTGGTTAAATTGGACACGGCCAGTAGCAGGACTTAGCTGTTCATAGAGAGAACGAATTTCTTCCGCATAACGAGAAAGGATAAAGTCTTTCTGTTCACGCAGCGTGTCTTCTGTAATTTTTAGCGTAACATAGGGGTTGCCATCGCGGTCGCCACCAATCCACGAACCATAGCGCAGAAAAATCGGAATCTCAAAGGTTGTGTCAGGGTAGGCTGTGGCAAGCGCACGTTTCATCTCGCGATAGATTTGCGGAACCAGATTAAAGACGGTTACTTCATAAAAATAGAGTCCCGTATTGCGTACCTCATCCATCACAGTCGGGCGGCGGTCACGTGTTTCGGTACTCTGCCAGAGCATGTCGATGTGACGATGAATGTCGTCAAGAACTAAGTTTTCCTCCTGCGCAGTTAATGCACCCGAACTCCACTGTGACAATGCATCGGCAAGTGTTTTCAGCTTAACATGGATAATACGGCGTTTGGTTTCAGTTGGGTGAGCCGTAAACACAGGGCTGATATAGAGCGAGTTCAAAATTGACTGCATTTCTTTGGCGGTCAATCCTTCGTCTTTTAAACGCTCCACTGCACTGGCAATCGTCTCGTTCATCGGCTCGTTGTCGCTATAGGCTTTCTGCGCCCGCTCACGCAGAATATTGACACGCCCCTGCTCTTCGGCCAGATTGATGAGTTGGAAATACGTGGTAAATGCCTTCAAGACGGCCCTGGCTTTGGGTAGATCGTTCAATAAATTTTCAACAGCCGTATGAATCGACTTGACAACCGATTCATCACCAGTACGCCACGCTTTGGCAAGCGCACGCATTTTTTCTTCCTGATCAAAAATTGCCTGACCTTCCTGCTCGATGATTGTCTCACCAAGGAGATCGCCAAGCAGTCGGATCATTTCGCTAAGAGACTTTGTGCGACTCTGTCCGTCAGCTACCTGTACATCTTGTTGTGCAGTGATGTTCTGGCTCTGGCGTACAGCAGATTCGCTGGTCTCCTTTTTCTGTGTCTTTTTTTGTTGTTTAGCCATTCAGCTCAAACCCCTACTTTTGTGTTAATTGATTATAGATATTTATCTTTTCACTCAAGACTCTATCACGAAAATAGGGATTTTTGAGGCTATGGGTTGTCAACAAATCAATCTTTCGGTTTAATGCATCTTCAAAATAATGGAGTAGTCCAAAAAATCTTTTCGCGGATCGAATATGTGGGTTTTCAAATTCAACAAGAGAATCAATGTCGCTTTGAGGTGTTTCGGAACCTCTCGCAAATGAGCCAAAAATATCCAGCCATTTGACATCATATTTGTGACAAGCCGGAATTGCGATTGTTTTGATTGTATCTAATGTCATAATCGCCCCTTATAGCAATAACTCAAACTCATCCGTTTATAGCTGATTGGGATCAATGCCTAACTCGCGAAGTTTTGCTGCAAAACGTTCAGCCCGTTGTGCCTGTTGTTGAGCGATTGCTCGCTCATGTTGGTATTCAACCTTGATAAAGTCTTGATAAATTGGGTCTTCTACCAAGTCTCACAAATGGGGCTGTTGATATAAATCACTGATACGGAATTGAAAACCAGGTAAAACTATAGACTGAATGACATCGCCGCCATGTATTCGCGGAATTGGCACATAAATACCCGATGCGTTCATATGGTAAAATTCAGCGTGACGATTTGGGCGGTCATCCAGAATATAATATTCACGTACACCCACATGCTGATACTCGCCCAATTTGTCAACCGTATCTCGGCTAACCTCTTTCTTACTGGAGTCCGATAGCGATTCCACACAGAGATCAAAAATACCTGGATAATGACGTAAATCTGCTTGAATTGGGATAGGATTGTCGCGACGAACAACACCGATATCTGGTTTGCGGACGGCATTGCGATTGGCAAGAGACAGTAAAAATCCGGTTTCTAAAGCCAAGATTTCTGCATTTTCAGTAACTTCTAAGTAACTTTCCAATATTTTCAAGAACCAGCGATACATGCGATATTGTGATAGGGAGGCCACAGACTTCTCCTCTAAAATGCCGTTGTTCCACTCGTAATTGATTTCATGCTCATAATATTCTGCCCAATAAGTCTCTTCGGAAACGTAGAGTGGGTGGCCTAAACTATCAAAATCTTTCTGCCCGTTCTCAGAATAGGGCTTGCTCTCAATCAACTCTTCATCGGTGTATAAAAATTTGTTTAAAGCAGATGAAATTAATGGCACTTTTGTTCTTTCTGCTACCGTCATGTGTCAAACCCCTTCAAACGCTTACACCATGTTAATCCGTATCCACTTTTTTCAACGCGGATACGGATTAGCATATAAACTGGCTACAGTGTCGCCAACTTCTCCGCTACCAAATCACCCATCACGGTTGTCTCCACAACTTCCGTGCCGGTGTGGGCAATATCTCGCGTACGCACACCCTCATTCAACACATCATCGACTGCCGCTTCAATCGCAGCCGCTTCCTGCTCAAGCCCAAGGCTGTGACGCAGCATCATGGCTGCACTGACAATCATTGCCAGTGGATTAGCAATGCCCTGCCCGGCGATGTCCGGTGCGCTGCCGTGAATTGGCTCGTACATGCCCAGCGGTTTGCCCTTGCTGTTGATGATGTCACCCAAGCTTGCGGATGGCAACATACCCATTGAGCCAGCGAGCATCGACGCTTCATCGGTCAAGATATCGCCAAAGAGATTGCCGCTGACGACGACATCAAAGTCAGCCGGACGACGAATCAAATGCATTGCCATCGCATCGACCAAGATGTGTTCAACCTCAAGCTCTGGGTAGTCAGCCAACACCTCTTCCGCAACGCGACGCCACAAACGGCTTGATGCCAGTACGTTGGCCTTGTCAATGCTTGCCAACTTCTTGCTGCGTCCCATCGCCGCAACGGCAGCCATTCGCAAGACACGCTCAATCTCCGGCTTTGTGTAGACCATCGTGTCATGCGCCTGATACCCTTCATCACCCGCCTCTTCACGCGGGCCAAAGTAGACACCGCCCGTAAGTTCACGGATAACAAGCAAATCAACACCTGCCAACACCTCTTCCTTCAAGCTACTGGCACTAATGAGTTGATCGTGCAGCTTGACCGGACGCAGGTTGGCGAACAAGTTGAGTGCCTTGCGAATGCCCAGCAACCCACGCTCTGGACGATCCGATGCATTGGGGTCATCCCATTTGGGACCACCGACTGCACCCAGCAATACGGCATCTGCCACTTTACAGGCTTCTACTGTTTCATCTGGTAGACTGCTGCCTGTGGCGTCAATGGCACAACCACCCATCAGTTGGTGATCATACTCAAATGTATGGTTGAATTTGTTGGCGACCACATCTAAGATTTTTTTTGCCTCGTTGGTGACTTCTGGGCCAATGCCGTCACCAGCTAGGACTACGATTTTTGAATTCATTTGGTTTTCTCTTTTGAATTAATATTACTATGGATAAAATGACGACCAGTACTGGTACAGTGATAATCAAACTAACCAATTTCCCTGAGTCAATTCTGGAATTTGATTAAAATCATTGTCAGTTGTTAATAAAATCAAGTCATAATGTAGGGCTATCGCAGCAATCAATGCATCTGGGGTTTTGAGTTGGTGTCCTTGTCGTTTCATTGCAAGTTGTAATAATGCGGCTTTTTCGGCATCTGGCTCATCAGTCACATAAAATGTAAACGAGGGGCGCAGTTGATGCCACTCTGCTAAATTCTGTCTTGCTCTCTTTGTACTCCGAATGCCAAATAAGAACTCTGCCAGAATCGGAGCTGCAATGGCAAACTCATCACCGCGTCGTATCTGTTGAAAAAATTTTCTGCGCAACGGATGATTAATCGTTACGATGCAGGAGAGATGATTTGTGTCTACGATATAATCAGTCATGTAATTTTAGTTACCCTTATACAATTTTTAGCTGCGTAGTTCTTTGATTTCTTTTGCAATGGGCGGCCATTCTTCTGCCCATTCTTCCATCGTCATCGTATCTGTTGGCGGGTTATCTATCAAATATTGTATATAATCCATATCGCCTACTTTTTCACCACGTTTAATCATCGCTGGATTCCTTGGCAGAGCTTTGATTTCAGCAACAACTTCCTCAAGTGTTTGTTCCCGATAGTTATCACTGTGATTATAATCAATCTCAAGAGAATTAGAATCATCAAAAGATGAGACACGGTTTATTTCCTTCTCTAACGCATCGTCGGTATGATTCCGCCAAAAAAATAAACGAAGTATGTTTTCTACAATTATTTGGGGTGACAGTCGTAGCCGCTTGGCACCAGACTGCACACGGTCAGACAATTCCCCTGATAGGCTAATTGTTACAGTCATCTATAAGCCCTCCTATTCTTCACGTTCATTTCAGTTTGTCATACATCGGCTATAGTCATTGAATTTTTTAAACACTAATGTATATTTATATGCTCATGAATGACGAAATAAAATTTCTAAATTTTTCATCTGCTCCATAGTTAACAATCTCTGGGAACGCAAATCATAATCCTACAATGACCTAATCCGCGTTCCCAAAATCCATGTCCCTAATAAACCGGATTCGCCTCATACGTCTCAATATCCGTCGTCTTCGACAACAAATACCCCAAATCATCCAGTCCATTTTGCAGACAGTGTTTGCGGAATGGATCGATGTCAAAGCCAATCTGCTGACCATCACCCAATGTCACCGTCTGTGCATCCAGATTCACTGTTACCTGTGTGCTTGGCTCTTCTTCCACCAAGTCGAGCAGCATGTTGACGGTTTCCTCTGGTAGAGTTACTGGTAGTAGGCCATTCTTCAAGCTGTTGTTGAAGAAAATGTCGGCAAAGCCAGGGCTGATGACACAGCGGAACCCATAATCGGTCAATGCCCACACCGCATGTTCGCGGCTGGAGCCTGTACCAAAATTGCGTCCAGCTATCAACACTTCTGCCCCCTGATGTTCGGGCTGATTCAGGACAAAATCTGGGTTGGACGAGCCATCTGCGTTGTAACGCCAGCTAGAGAACAGCCCTTTGCCCATTCCTTCTTTGGTCACAGCAGTCAAATAGCGGGCTGGGATCACCTGATCCGTATCAACATTTTCTGCTCGCATGGGTACGGCTGTCGCGCTTAATGTTTTAAATTCTTGCATGTTTGTATCCTTGAAAATTTAGGGCGACCGCGAGGGTGCGCCCCTACAACTTTATCTCATCGGGCGACCGAATAGGCCCGTCTCGACGATAATATATTTACATCACCTGGCGAACATCGACCACATGACCATTGACTGCCGCTGCTGCTGCCATAATTGGACTCATCAGGAAGCTGCGTGAACCTGGTCCCTGGCGTCCACGGAAATTACGGTTGCTGGTGCTGGCGACATATTTACCCGCGCCCGCCTTGTCGTCGTTCATCGCCAGACACATGCTACAGCCTGCACCACGCCACTCAAAACCAGCTTCGCTAAAGATACGGTCGAGTCCCTCGGCCTCAGCCTGTGCTTTGATGGCTTTGGAGCCGGGTACAACCAAGGCCTGTACGCTGTCAGGAACCTTATTTCCCTTGGCAATAGCTGCCGCTTCGCGCAAATCTTCCATACGGCTGTTGGTGCATGAGCCGATGAAGACCATATCGACTTTCTGGCCTTCCATCTTTTGTCCCGGTGTTAGCCCCATGTACTCCATCGCACTGAGTAAGCTGCGACGCTCGGCAGGATCATCCATCTCTTCTGTCGTTGGGACGTTGCCCGTGACAGCGACACCTTGGCCTGGATTTGTCCCGTATGTCACCATTGGCTCCAGTGCATTGGCATCCAGTGTCATCTCACGGTCAAAGGTGGCATCTTCATCGGTATAGAGTGTCTTCCAATAGGCAACGGCCTTATCCCAATCCTCACCCTTGGGTGCATAGGGGCGACCATTGATATACTCAAAGGTTTTCTCGTCTGGCGCAATCAAGCCCGCACGTGCGCCGCCCTCGATGCTCATGTTACAGACAGTCATGCGGTTTGCCATGCTCATCTTGCGAATGGCTTCACCACGATATTCAAAGACATGGCCTGCACCGCCGCCTGTACCATTCTGCGCGATGATGGCGAGGATGACATCCTTGGCTGTAACTCCGTGTCCCAATTCTCCTTCGACATTGATGGCAAAGGTTTTGGGTTTGGCCTGCAACAGACACTGCGTTGCCATCACATGACCGACTTCGCTTGTACCAACACCAAAGGCCAATGCGCCAAAGGCACCGTGTGTACTTGTGTGGCTGTCCCCACAAACAATGGTCATGCCAGGCTGCGTCACACCCATCTCTGGACCAACCACATGAACAATCCCTTGCACGTCACCGTTGATGTCCCAGAGCGTGATGCCAAAGTCTGCACAATTCTGGCGCAGCGTTGTCACCTGTGTGGCGGCATCGCTGGGCCAAAGCGTAATGTCAACATCGCGCGTTGGAATCGCATGGTCCATTGTCGCAAAGTTCTTCTCTGGGTTGCGGACTTTGAGTCCACGTTCCCGCAACTCGGCAAATGCCTGTGGCGAGGTTACTTCATGAATTAACTGCGCATCAATATACAATACTGCAGGTGCGCCGTCTTCCTGCACAACGACGTGTGCATCCCAAATTTTTTCAAATAATGTCTTTCCCAATTTTGTTCTCCGATAATTTTTCGATGATAGATTTAAATTTTTATTTTGATGAGAATACAAACCAGCTATAAAGTGGGTCATGTTCTCAATATTTACAGCATTTAGGCCATTTCGCTCGTAGCGGTCCAAGGTGCGACATCTGTTTAACAGGCTGTTCTTGTCTCTGAACCCGCCGTACCTCATCCCCTCCTACGGGTAGCCTTACAGGTAACTTCTCCAGAAACGTCTAACAAGCCAAGCCAGCAATACAATAATGCCCAGCACTGCCAACGTCTGCACTTCTGGTGGTAACGAGAGTGTCCACGCACGGAATCGTTGGATTATATCTTGCAATGTCTCAGGACCAGCAGGTGTGTCCACTGGTTGTACAACGGATTCCGGTGTCGGTGACGGGATAACGGTTGGGGTTGGCTGGTTGGCCGTTGCTTGCAAATCAGCGATGGTTACGCCGCCTGTCGCCAGTTGAGCGGCAATCTCATCACGGCTGTCCATTGGTTGCGTTACAAGATAATCGGCAAACCAGCGGATGTCCTCGATGGCGTGTCGATTAATGATGGCTGGGATATGTTCGGTTGGCAGTGATAACATCATTTCATAGGTTTCCGGTTGTAACAATAACAACATGTTCACTGCCTCTTTGCCTGTATTATCACCTGTTTCGATTGAGGCAATCTCAATCAGGCTATCTAACTCATAGATCGAGAACTCAGTCGCTGGTTTATACGAGTACAGGTTCAGGTCGAGCACGGCTGGCATCCGGTTACTGGCAAGCTTGACCCATTCCAGCGTTTCTGGCACAGAATTGGTATAGTATAAAATCTCTTGTACAGGCATCAACCGTTCAAACGTGCCGTTGACGATGGCGTTGTCTAACTCTTCACGGCCAAATCGTTCCATGAAAAGCGATACCAATGCGGAAAGTTCGCCAAACTGCGCTACCGTCGTATAGTTGAGTACATCCTGAAATTGTGGATTCTGCACAGCCAGATCGCACACGGCATCATGATTCAGGCAGAATTTATCCCACTCTTCCAGTGTCGCAATCGAGATTTCCTTGGCAATCACCGCCACTTCATCAGGCATCCCCTGCTCAACAGCATCGGTGATTTCGTTTTGAATGCCTGCCTTGACTTCCTCGTCTTTTAAGGCCGCTTCAATCTGTGGCAGTGCCCCCTGCCCCCCTTCAAATAAATCCCAGACAATCAGTCCCGCCCCGATAATCCAGCCAGCCACAGGCACAAAGGATGAACCCGCACGACCAATGATACGCCCGACAATTTTGCCCGCAATCCGCTGCGTGATCTTCTGGCTTAGTTTGATGGCAATACGCCGTGTAATTTCAGTGACGATGATGATGCCCAAGCCGCCAAGGGCTTTCTGGTGAACTTGGATGGCAGAGACATCAATATCCTCCCCCTGCGCACTTAAGTCAATCGCGTCTAAATCTTGGCTGATGTTGGTCTCAAAGACTTGAAACAGCGTATTTGAATACGCACCGCCGACATAGCTTTTGAGACAGAGAAACGCTACCGATGCGGCTCTCGATACTTCGGCCTCAATTTCGGCGGTAATCTCCTGAGCAATTGCCGATGAAAGCCCTTCAATTGTCTGCTTAAACGAGGGTGAGTTAAATACCTCATTGGTTGCAGTTTCGGCAAATTCCTGCGCTTTTTCGGATGACCAGCCCGACCAGAGACGGCTCCAATAGCCCTCGTTGTTGTACATATTGGTGATGACATGATCGACCTCCTCGTCAATCACACCATCCACATTCAACTCAACCCATTTTCGTGTGACTATATCGTGTACGGAAAACGACCGACTTTCCACCAAGGCGGTCAGCGCAATCTGCTCGATTTCAGTGCGTAGCCGTGTACGGTCGATCTGGTTACATTCTTGATAGGTATAGGTGCTATCTTCTTGCAACAGGGTATGCGCATACAGATGAGGTGAAGACTCAGGGAATGATGCCAACAGTAATGAGCATATGATCAAGATGCCCATAATTTTGTGAAAAAGTTGTTTTCTACGTGTCACAAAAGTTCTCCCATGATTAAACCACCCATATGCATTTGGTTCTTACACCGTTCGATAGCCATTGCCATAGACAATGATTTCCACACCGCCATCGACCACCATTGGGTGTGAAATTTTGACCCCAATGGCCCCATCGTAGCCATTGGCCTTGGCCTTGTCGTCAAGTTCTTGCAACGCCGTGTCAATCGCCTCTTGCACCAGTGATTCATAGTGAGTCATACGCCCACCCACAAGGTTGCGCAAATTCTCACGGATGTCACGCACGACATTGGCCGCTTTGACGACGACAACGGTGATGAGTTCGCCGACCTCTATGTCTGGTCGCTGTACGTAGTCTAGGCTGATTAACAAGGTTCCACCTCTGCCGATTCTGCTAAAATTTTCTCTGGATCGACACCGATGGCACGTAAGTAAGTCATCAATTGTTGACTTCGCTTTTCGGCCTGTTCAGCTCTCGCCCGCTCCTCTTCTAGTAAATTTTTAGCGTGTTTGGCCCGAACTTGCTCCTCAACGGCCAATCTCATCGCCCAGTCAGCCCGTTTTCGCGCTTCTTCAAATTCCTCAATACCCACCTGAGTTCGTGATACTGCTTTAGAGAATTGAAACTCACCTAAACTTGTCATGACGTAACCATCTTCTCGATAACAGGCCACTAGATCACAGTCATCCTCATTCCAACCCAACCAAAGTTGAATTGGCTCAACCCATATCCATCCTTTTTCATTCGATTTCACAGGAATATAGCCCTCATCGGTCAGGTGATAGCCATACAGTTTGGGTTCTTCGGATACAGTATCAACAATGTAATAGTAGGGCAGTTTGACATCTTGATATAGCTTAAATTTATGTTCAATGTCATTTTTATAGGTGTGTTCGGATGTGATCTCAATGACCATTTCAGGCGCGTTCCCATGCACACCTGCCACATACGTTGCAGGGTTTCCCTTTTTAAGACAATCCGTATCCATGATGATGGTGATATCTGGTCCCATTGGCTTGATACCCGCAACATTCCAATCTATTCGAACATCCCAGAGAACCAAGGAATTTAGGTGATGAGCCAAACGAATGGGGCAAATTTGAGCGAGATATAAACGGTTCATATTTTGCTTAACAGGGTGGATATGCTTATCATCTTCTTCGGGGTGCAGCAAGTCTTCTTGTCTGAGTGGGATATGTTCACCCGTATAGGTGACAGTCCCATCTTCGGCAACTTCTTTGAGATAACGCCATCCATATGGACATAGCTCAGGATCAGGTAAATCTTTTCTGATAGGGCGCTTTGATATGTCTTTTTCTATTTCTATAAGCGTCGTCATTCGTTATACCTCCATTGCTATAGTATCAGGGTCCATTCCCACAGAACGCATATATGCCTTGAACCTCTCCAGTTCAGCATGTGTTTCAGAAAACAAATTCGCGTTCATATCTGCACGTTGAGCCTCCTGCTCTGCACGTTGAGCCTCCTGCTTTCTGAGAAGACGCTCTTCCTCTGCACGTTGAGCCTCCTGCTCTGCACGTTGAGCCTCCTGCTTTCTGAGAAGACGCTCTTCCTCTGCTTGTTGAACTGCCTGTTCAGCACGTTGAGCCTCCTGCTCTTTGAGAAGACGCTCTT
>JBCCFC010000051.1:0-21403 GCA_039029935.1 Chloroflexota bacterium | reverse complement strand
CCGACCAGCCCCTCATTAAATGCCACAAAATTTAGACCCGTTATGGTTGTCCCCATGGATATCTCCCCGCATGTTATATTGACCCAGTTGCATGGGTCATCATCTTTAAACCAGTCGATATGTTCTGCCCAATTGGGGCCATCCAAGCTGTAAAAGAAGGCAACCAAGGCTTCGCATTCTTTTTCTGGAATTGTGGTAACATTTTGCAAACAGTTAAATGGCGGCGGGTCCTGATCATCGTCATCTGTAGAGAGTGCCGTTGCGGTGATGATTTCGCTGTAGTCACTCCACAATTCATTGGGATTTTCACCATGTACAGGTGCATAGGTGCGCACACGCATCTGAATGGTCGCACCTGGGTCAATGCCCGTGATGACAAACCCATCACTGCTTTTGTTGGGGGGAATTCCTACCACGCGGAATGTTTCACCAGTAGCAATGCTGACTTCATAATATCCCCCCTCACCTTGATAAAGGATAGGCGTCCATATAAACTGGATACGGCTTTCTGACCCCATATAAGGCTCGGCGGTCAACTCTATTGGGGCAATGGTCTGTGTGCCAGCCTGATCGGAGAACGATGGACAGAGATTGGTTTCAGCGACAGGTAGCCGATTGTAATTCAGGTTAATCGCTGTTTGTTCGCAAAAATGAATGATGTCATTGGGCAGTTCGGCAAGCAGATTGCCTGATAAGTTGAGCTGCGTGAGTGCAGAAAACGTACCAACGGTCATTGGGAATTGCAGAAATCGGTTGTGCGACACATCTAGCACTGTGAGATCAGAGAGGTTGCTGATACCCGTCGGTAGGCTGCTTAAAGAATTGCCTGCGAGACTCAGTTGATTGAGCTTGGTTAGATTGCCGATTTCTGTTGGAATCGTGGCAAACTGGTTATTATCGAGGGCAAGCGTCTCTAATAAGGAAAGATTGACAAGCGATGTCGGGATACTGGTCAGTTGGTTGTTGCTGAGTACAAGCGATGTTAATGCTGATAGGGTGCCAATTTCTGATGGCAGGTCCTGTAGCTGATTGTTGTTGAGTGCAAGCGATGTCAACGCCGACAGATTGCCAATTTCTGATGGCAGGTCCTGTAGTTGATTGTGCTGGAGATGTAATTGCGTCAAATTTGAGAGCAAACCAATTTCAGCAGGTATTTGTTCCAGTTGGTTAAACCCTAAATTTAGTACAGTCAGCGCAGATAAGTGCGCAATTTCGGGTGGTAGCGCACCCTGGGCTTGAATCCTCTCTAAAACAAGGCGAGACACTTTCAGTTTCCCCTCTTCTCTATCACAAGATACACCTGACCAGTCACAGGGTGTATTTGTTTGGAGCCAACCTGTTTGCTCTGTCCAATTGGGACCTCCTGTACTTTCATAAATGGCGACCAATGCCTCACATTCGAGCAGAGATAGTTGTGTTTCTGTTGCACAGACGGGTGTGACCTCACGCACCGTGATGTTATCATAGATGACTGGCTTATCCTCTGTACTCGTATAGACGTAAAAGATTCTCGGTATCGTCTTGGTAAATGTGATCACCTCATGAAACAGTTGCCATGTGCCGTTACCATTGGTAAGGGCCTGTCCGAATTCACTACCGCCCTCTTGGTTGAGTGTAAGTCGACAAAGAGCATCTTCAGCAGCATGACACCATGCACTCAAGAGATAGCTTTTACCCGCTTCAAACTGTCCATTCAATCGTTGCTCGATGCCGAAATGATCAGCCTCATGATAGGTGATTTGTATGCCTTGTCCGGTTAATCCTGGCACAAGCGTTGGCACTACGTCCAGAGAACCTGGGTCCCAAGAACCAATACCTACCTCAAAATCGCCATTGCAGATAAAAAGAGGCGGACAGGTACGCGCTGAGAACCAGACATCATCAATCAAGAGTGTACTCCCTAGTACATTTGTATCCGTCTCTGGATCAACACCGTGCCATATCGCAATATCAACTGTCGCAGCCCCGTTTGGCGCCCATAAATGCTCTGTAAATTGGGTCCAGCCTACGGACGCAGGATTCAGTGTCTGCATTCGCGTGACACTCAGCCCATTGCCGTCTTGATCATACCATGTAAATTTGACATGTGCGCCTGTCGCATCGCCTAAATCAAACCATATGCTGACATCATATACTTGGCTGGACACAACATTGATGGACTGCCCAATCCCTTGATGGAGAGGGCCGTGACTCGCATCCCAATCTTGCTCCGAGCGGACCACCCATCCACCGTCGCGGCCTTCTTCGACCCTGACAGCATTCTGTTTAGCCGTCCACCCAACTCCTTCTGGTTCTAGTTCATGGTCAAAACCTGGGTTGACCACTAAGTTTGGCCCCACCAGCATGTCCTGTGTTTGCATTTTTTCGACAAGCTGTACCGCTTCCATAGCAAATGCGCTTGGCATAGGAAGCACTATCAATAGCACGATGGCGATGAAGAAAGCATAACCATATTGTCGAATGACTGAAAAAACATGGTTCGCATCCATTTTTTACCCTCCTTGGTAACTATTGGGATCATCTGTGCCATAAGCGACGATGTAGGCAGTATTGAGTGGCGTTGTATCCCCTACGCTCTAAATTTCTTGGTGAGAATGTTGGCTCATTTTGAACCGAACTTTTTGAATTCTCCATAAACATAGAAGGACGGTACTCTTTACTGTTAGCAGTAGTCAAACCAACCTTCTTCATGAATAAACACAGAAAATGCTGATTTCCCCGAATGAATTTTGAAATTGGATGGTAAATGGGGGATTTGCTGTGAAGATAGGGAATATCGGGGGGTACTCGCTATGCGATTAGCGGCTCACCGTTGGCAAGAAAATGCGATATGTCGTGTCCACGGTCATGGTAACAGGCTGTGCGTGGAGTCCATCTACATCGGTGGCATAAACCACCAGTTGGTAGACACCCGTTTGCGCAAAGCCGAGGTAGCTGCCTGTGTAGATATTCTCGCCCAAGTTGAGATCTCGTTGTAGTGTCACTTGGTCTAGGTCACTGTCCGTATCAATGACACCATCGCTGATAGGCTGGACATAATCGGGTGGATAGACAACGGCCCGTACATCATCAACACCTTGGTCATCACGCACCTCAACGTGGAGTGCACCGCGTCGGTCGATGATTTGTGTGGGGGGCTGTACATTGGCGATGTAGGGTGGCCAGCTACCATGAGTCATTCTTGGTGTAACCATGTTAGTATATTCAAAGCTACGTTCTGAGGCAATAAGCGCATCATCAAACTGGTTAGGTACACCGTTGCCGTCGCCATCCATCCATGGGTGTTGATTGAGATCTTGTGTATTTTGCCGTGCCATCCGAAATGCTTTTGCAAGATTAGCCCCCATGCGGAGGCGGGTGATCAAGGCCGAAGAAAAAAAGAGATTTCCGTCAGCGGATGCATAGGCGTCGGAATCGACATCGGTGGAGGTGATGATCAGGCGGTTGGGACGACTGATGCTACCACCTGGACGGTCGATAAAGCTACCTGAATGACAGGCTTCGATGATGACATTGATTTTGAGATTAGGAACAGCGGCTTCCAACTCACCCAACCATTTGTCCAAGTCTTCTGAATATAGCCGTTCTTGATTGGGTTCATCAATGTATAGAAAATCACGTTCCCCATGATCCACCAAATAGAGCGTCAGCGCGTGATCTGCGCTGACCCGTTTTCGCGCCCAGTTAACAATAGCGTCGCGCAGGTTTGCTGTGGTAGCTTGTTTATCGTGCCCTTCAAGGGTGGAATCTGTAGTAAGAAAGTGAATATTACCTACTGGGATACCTTTGTCAAGGAAGAGACTGTAAAATTTTTGAGCAGTTTGATTGATGCTATTCTGCAACGTATCGTTGGCATGACGCCGTCCCGCCGCGATAATCACAGCTCCTGTTGGCTGTTCATTGGGTAATCGCCATACCAAAAGGTTATAGCTGACATCGGGACCAAAAACATTGATCTCGCGATGCGAGAGTCTGATATAGAACTGCTCACCTGCCTTAGCATCAATATCAAAAGTAGCACCGGGTGTAAAGGTTTCACTCCATTTGCGAGATAAGTTGGATGAGCAGTTCACAAAGTAAGCAAGGTCCACGTCTGCGAATGAGCCACGAGGGATATCGACTTCAATTCGGTACGTTCCGCTTTGGGGGGCGGTGAATGTGAGCCAGTCTTGGTCTGCGATGTCGTGGAACGTATGGGTTTGGTGGATGCCATCTGTCTCAATGGGACTGGCACTGGCACAAGTGTCGTCATTTTCATAACCATCCTCTGGACTGGGGCTTGGTAGGCGTGTAGGGATAGGAGTTGAGGTTGGAGTTGAGGTTGATGATGACGTTGATGTATTTGTCAGTGTAGCGGTCGCTGTGGCAGTTGAGGTTGGGGTCGCTGTGGCAGTTGAGGTTGGGGTCGCCGTGGCAGTTGGGGTTGGGGTCGCTGTGTCAGTTGGGGTTGGGGTCGCTGTGGCAGTTGGGGTTGGCTCTGCATCTACTATACAGGTGGCGGGATCAATGGCCTGTGGCAGCCAAGGTTCATACAGAACATTACCGCTGACCTGATCTCCGCTGCTGTTTGCATTGCCAATAGGACCTGCGGGGTCTCCCCAGTAGACATTGCGGGCATCGACCTCATTATTCTGTTCATTGTTGACACCAAACTCATCGTTCCCCAAAATATTACTGTGACGAATCGTGACATTGGGCTGACGTGCGGTGACAATAACTCCATCGCTGCCACTGGTTGTGATGGTTGAACAGTCAACACGCACTTGGTCATCAACAACATAGAGTCCATAGGTTGCTGATTGCTCAATTTGGCTATTTTCAATCAATACCTCGCCGCCACTGGAGACGTTCTCAACGTAGATAGCCGCTCGGTCACTCCCTGCTTGCGTAACAGTTACATGCTTTAACCGTGCTGTTCCATTGTTAATCGAAATCCCCGGCCAGTTGTTCCGTGTGCTATTCGGTGCTCGTTGGAAAAAAATGGGCTGGCTAGCCGTCCCGACGGCCTCAAGATGCCCTTGTACGGTGAGTAACCCGTTATGCCCATAGACAGAGACACCGGGGTCGATGGTCAAGGTGACACCACTCCCCACCGTCACAGCGCCATCCAGCAGATAGCCATCATTCAATCCTGCTTCTGTGGTCTGTGCGTAAAGGCGCGCATCGCCCTGTATCTCACCTCTGTGGATGTAGATATGCGGATTGGTATTGTTGTTAAACTGGTTATCGAGTAACCGGACCTGATGCAAGTTGGCCGCATTCAACAAAATGGCTGAGGTCAGCGAATGTTCAATCAGACTCTCTTCAACCAAAACCTCCCCATCACTTTGGACATCTGCGATATAAATGGCAGATGCCACACTAGGGCGAAGAGCGTTTGTTGCACCCGCATTCTGTACAATGACATGGCGTAGATGTCCAACGCCCCCGTCGAAAAACAATCCTGCCCAATAGATTGGGCCTGTCGAAGAGTCGGATAGAGATGTGAGTGTAATACGCTGTTCTGCGCTACCAACTGCCACCAACGCCCCTTTGACTTCAATCTGACGCTGGTTTTTCACCTCCACAATCACCCCAGGTTCAATGGTTAACGTGTGCCCTGCCGCCACAGTGAGATTGTCTTCTACGTGATAGGGACTCCCCGCAAGCGTCCACGTTGTGTCGGTGATAATGCCGCTTACAGTTGTCCCTTCAGATTGCTGGATAGTGTGGTTGGCTGATGTTGACTGTATGCTCAACCTATCGATTCCCACACGAGCTTGTACCGCTTGGCTGTGCGCCGAAACCGTGCTGCTGGGTTGTGGTATGCCAAACCAGAGCAGACCGATTGCGATCAACATCAACACATAGACATTTATTTTTAACTTTGCCATGAGAGTTGCTCCTTATACCGATCACCCCATCAATCACCATGACTCACAGGCCATGCTTGCAGGTATTTGGTGTGCTATGGCCTGCAAGCATGGTCTATGGTTCAGTGAGCCTTGAAAGGGCGATTGGTATGATGAAAAATAGAATCGTGTTGCTGCGGTGTATGAGTGTTGTATTTTTGCGATGCACGTATGTATAAACCGAGATATACGTTCAATTCCCCAAGCAAATTTGATGAATTTATCAAAGAAAATTTCCTATTTACCGAATCAGCGTTCCTAACGGCTCACTGTCGGTAAGAAAACCCGATTCACTTCCACCAGCGTCGTTACAGGCCGCGCCGACAAGCCATTGACATCACGCGCATGAACAACCACACGATAGACACCCGTTTGTGTAAAGCCCATGTACGGTGCAACTTCGACATAGCGCGCATCAATGGCCGTACTCTCTGGCACAAAGTCAATCAAATCCAAACCAATCGCGTTCAACTCGCCGTCATCTTCATAGGCGGCTTCTCCGGTTGGTGCAGTGTAGTCGGGTGGATAGACCACGCCCCACACATCGGCAATGTCGCTGTTGCCGCCTTGGTGACGTACTTCGGCTTGGAAGCCCGTGCCGATGCTTGATGTCTCGATAGTATGGTCGACAGTGGCGATATAAGGCGGCCAGCTATCTCCCAGTGTCCCCGAATTGGCGAAACTGCGCAGTGACGCTTGGGCAATGTCGTCGCCTTCGTTGGGGATGCTGTTACCGTTGGCGTCGATCCAAGGGGCTTGGTTGGCGTGTACCTCTTGGACGCGGTTGGCACTCTGTTGGAAGCTGTAGCCCAAATTGTGCTCTTGATGTAAGAAGGTAATCAAGTTGTCGGAAAATTCAGCACCATGCCGTGAGACATAGGCGTCGTAATCCTCGTTGGACGAGGTGATGATGACACGCCCCGCTTTGCTGATGGTTCCATCACGTCGTGCAATAAAACTACCCGCGTGGCAGGCTTCGATGATGACATTGACTTGCAACCCCGGAAACGCATCTTCCAACTCCGTTAGCCATGCATCTAGGTCATCAGGGACCAGCACCTCTTGGTTACCTCGGTCCAGATAGAACTTGTCACGGTCGCCATGATCGACCAGATAGAGCGTCAACACGCGGCTTACGCCCTCACGTTCCAATTGCTCCGTAGCCCAATCAGTAATCGCCAATTCCAGATTGCGCTTGGTGGAGGGAGCATCATAGTTTGGCAGTGAGGAGTCTGTCGCCAAGAAAGTAATCTCGCTGTCATTGCGCCCCTTGGCCTTAAATAGCTTGTAGGCATCTATAGCGACTTGGTTTATGTTCTCTTGTGCTGAGTCAGCCCCACTATAACGTCCCGCTACGACAATCGCCGGGCCGGGTATAGTAGGGGGTCCGCTCTCATCAGTGTCACTGGGCATGGCGCGCACCGACAGATTGTAGCGGACATCAGCCCCCGCCTGTAAGTCATCAAAATTTTTGAGTTGGATGTAGAACTGCTGCCCTGCTTCGTCGGCCTTTACATCGAGCCGTGCGCCCGCTGCATAGATTTCTGTAAATTGGTCCTCGTGCAGACTGTCGCAATCTGTATAGTAAAAGAGGTCAATATCTGCCTGCGAGTCGTCGGGGATGGTCGCTTCTATGCGGTAGACACCAGCAGAGGATGTCGTGAACGTTAACCAATCGGTGTCACCAATATCATGAAAGGTGTGTGTCTGTGGCGTAGCATCGACAACGATTTGCTGTGCCAATTCACAATCATCATCCCCTTCATAGCTGTCGCCACTGCCTGTTAATGGTAGCAGGGTTGGGGAAGATATTGGCATGACCGTTGCCGTTGGTGTATTGGTTGGGGGCGTAGTCACCGTGTTGGTTACTGTGGGTGGAATAGCTGTCTGGGTCAATGTAGCCGTTGGTAGTATCGGTGTCATGGTTGGAATAGGTGTATCTGCCGGAATAGGTGTATCTGCTGGAATAGGCGTATTCGTCAGTACGGTCGTCACTGTAGATGTGGGGGATATTGGCGTCGGCACAGATGTTGTCGTATCCGTTGGAGGAGGTGTGTCCGTTGATTCAGGCACTGGAGAGGGTACATCAGTCGGTATATCGGTTGGTATTGGCGTATAGGTTGTAGTTGGTGTGTAGGTTGCTGTATTTGTTCGTGTCGGTGTATTTGTTGGGGTAGGGGTCTGGGTTGCGGTGGGTGTATTTGTTATAGTATTGGTTGCGGTGGGTGTATCCGTTACAGTATTTGTTGGGGTAGGTGTATTTGTTCGTATAGGTGTATTCGTTCGTATAGGTGTATTCGTTACAGTATTTGTTGAGGTAGGTGTATTGGTTGGTGTATTTGTTCGTGTAGGCGTATCTGTTAAAGTATTGGTTGGGGTAGGTGTGTTGGTTGAGGTAGGTGTGTTGGTTGAGGTGGGTGTGTTGGTTGAGGTAGGTGTGTTGGTTGAGGTAGGTGTATTTGTTGTTACAGGCTCGGCAACCCCCACACCGCTATAAAGTGTAAATTCGCCATCAAGCCCTTGGCTTGCGTGGGCGGGACCAGCCAGACTGTGTAATGTATAGTTTGCTGCCTCATTGGGTTGGCTAGATGCAGATGCATAGGTTCCACTGTCAAAGGTAGACCATGTTAAAAGGTACTCAACTGTCTGTGCCCATACAACAGACCCAGAGCGGGTATATAATGCGATTGATAAACCCATAAGCAGTATGATGATGAGCAGTACTATTGGATAGGCGCGTTTCATCGTTTTTCCTCTGTTGGTTGCGATAGTCGTTTTAAGTAAAACCCAGAAAGTACTTAGATAAAAATACTACAGCGGATTACGGAGGGGGAACAGATTTTAGTCTCCACACGCCGGAAGAATCCGTTCCGGTCCCAAATCCGCTGTAGTATAGGTTTTCTAAAAACTTAATTGATCTTATTTCGGAAAATAGAGTGTGAGACAGCCCCGTTATGGTGATGTAACAGCAATCCATCCAGCCGTTGCCGTCGCAATGCGCGTATCCGCCCATGTGACAAATCCAATCACAAACCCCGTTGTCGTTATACTCTCCGCATAGACGGACAGCCTTACGTTTGTGCCGTCATACACATCAACACTCCTCAAATTAACTGAAATCTCAGGGATACTGCTAAAGGGCGAATCAAAGGTAACCGTTTCCGTATACCGGCGAGTCCCCGCACCGCTTGCGAGGCTCCACTCACTCGCTGGCTCATGGGCTTGTCCCATTTTAATCATGGCAAGATTCAATGAAGAACTCAATTTCGCCTCTGTAACAGCACCATCGACGATTTTTGCGCTTGTGACTATACCATCAGCCAGTTTGGTCTGTGTGACAGCACTGTCGGCCAGTTTCGCCTCTGTGACAGAGCCATCGACGATTTTGGTACTTGTGACTGCACTATCTGCCAACTTTGACTCTGTCACCGCCGAATTCGCTAATGCTGCCTGCGCCACAGACCCATCTGCAAGTGCTGTCTGCGTGACCGCGTTATCAGCCAGTTTTGCGGATGTGACAGCGTCGTTTGCCAGTTTTGCTGACGAAACCGCGCCATCTGCCAGCTTTGGCTCCGTTACTGCCGAACTCGCTAACGCTGTCTGCGCCACAGACTCATCCGCAAGTGCTGTTTGCGTGACCGCCCCGTTCGCTAATTTGGCGGTTGTAATGCTGCCGTCAGAGACAGTATCCGCCAGTGATGCCTGCGTCGCTTGAAGGGCATGGACAGCAAAAGGGATCCTTGCTAACTGTACACGTGGGCTAATTTCTGGGTTGGACCCAATGCTAACGCCTAGATAGAGTGTACTATTCGTTGTAATAATACTTTGGTCAAGCGATGTCACATTACCCAGCATCACATTGAATAGCCCATCTGTCACTGTTACGCTATTCTCACCTGAACGATTTTCTGTCCATAATGCTGTGCCACCCGATGCCTCGCTGTATAGTTGAAAAGTCATCGACTGTGACGCTGAGACAGGGTTTCCATTGGCGTCGGTCAGACGGCCTTGGTAAGGTAACGTGGTGGTTGTGCTAGGTGCGTTCTTTATCTCAAGTGAAATCGCCCCGATATTTTGTGTCCAGAGCAGTCCCGAGACGACAAGTAACGTGAAGATGATGTTTCCTGGTGTGGGCAATAGCCATAATAGCCAATTTCGTTGCTGATTTTGATGTTGCATCATTATTCCTTTTTGGTAATAACAGAATAGTATGTGGGTTGGCAATCTAGGATCAAAATTGATGCCCAACCCAGATTATAGATTAATTCTAATAAATCTTTCAACGGCTCACCGTCGGCAAAAATATCTGATGCCCGACAGTAACCATCAAGGTCACAGGCTGCGCCGACAACCCGTTGACATCGCGGGCATGGACAATCACACGGTAGACACCCATCTGTGTAAAGCCCCCATAGGGTTCGGCTTCGACATAACGAGCATCAGTAGCTGCACTCTCTGGTACAAAGTCAATCACGTCTAAGTTGATATCATTCAACTCACCGTCGTCCTCATACGCGGCTTCTCCTGTGGGTGGGACGTAGTCGGGTGGGTAGACAATGCCCCAGACGGCGTCGATGTCGCTGTTGTCTCCTTGGTGACGTACCTCCGTATGGAATCCAGTGCCGATGCTTGTTGTGTCGGCAGTGTGGCTGACAGTGGCAATGTAGGGAGGCCAGCTATCCCCCAGTGTACCCGGTTTGGCAAAGCTACGCAGGGAAGCCAGTGCAATATCTTCAGTCTCGTTGGGTGTACTGTTGCCGTTTGCATCAATCCAAGGCTCTTGGTAACGGTGAAAAGTTTGAACTATATTGCGGCTCAGTTGATAGCTGTATCCCAAATTGTATTCTTGTCCCAAAAGCGTAAGGAAGTTGTCAGAGAAAACCGCTCCATGACGCGACACATAGGCGTCATAATTTTCATTAGATGAGGTAATGATGACGCGTCCGTTTTTGCTGATGGTTCCATCACCTCGTGTGATAAAACTACCTGCATGACAGGCTTCGATGATGACATTGACATGCAGTTCGGTAAATGATTCCTCCAATTCGGTCAGCCACGCATCAAGGTCATTGGGAACCAGCACCTCTTGGTTGACTCTATCGAGATAGAACTTGTCACGGTCGCCATGATCAACCAGATAAAGCGTCAATACACGGCTTACCCCCTCATTTGCCAGTTGTTCAGCCGCCCAGTCGGTAATCGCCAATTCCAGATTGCGCAGTGTGGCAGGTCCATCATAGCCGGGTAGCGAGGAGTCCGTTGCCAAGAAATAAATCTCACTGTCATTGCGCCCCTTGGCCTTAAAGAGATTGTAGGCATCCTGTGCAATTTGGTCGATGTTGTCCTGCGCCGAGTCCGCTCCCCGATAACGCCCCGCCACCACAATCGCTGGCCCGGGGATAATCCTGTTGCCGTCCTCATCGGTGTCGCTGGGCATGGCGCGTACAGAGATATTGTAATTGACATCGGCCCCAGACTGTAAGTCATCAAAATTTTTGAGTTCGATGTAGAACTGCTGCCCTGCTGTGTCTGCGTGTACATCCAGCCGTGCGCCCGCTGCAAAGGTCTTAGTGAATTGGTCTTCGGGCAGACTATCACAATCTGTGTAGTAGAAAAGGTCAATGTCTGCTTGCGAGCCGTCAGGGATCATGGCTTCGATGCGGTAGATGCCTACATGAGGTGCGGTAAACGTAAGCCAGTCGGCATCACCTGCCGTATAAAAGGTATGGGATTGGGAGAGGCCGTCGGGCGTGATAAGGCTGGCATCGGCACAGGTATTATTCGGTTCATAGTTGTCACCTTCCCCGATTGAAGGTGTTTGCGTTGGGGAGGATATCGACGTTGGCGTTCCGGTTGGTGTATTTATGGGCAGAGACGTTGCGATGTTGGTTGCCGTGGGTGGAATAGGCGTGACTGTAGGAACAGGTGTCTCTGTAGGCACTGGCGTATCCGTCGGTGCTATCGTCACTGTAGCGGTAGGCATGATTGGCGTTGGTACAGATGTTAGGGTATCAGTTGGGACTGGTGTATTTGTGGACTCAGGTATTGGCGAGGGTGTATGACTAGGGGTATTCGTTGGGGTAGAAGTATTTGTTGGTGTATCCGTTGGGGCGGGTGTATTGGTCGCCGTAGGCGTTGGTGTTGCGGTCGCCAATGGCTCGGCAGCGCTCAAGCCACTATAGAGCAGAAACTCGCCATCACTCCCCATGCCAGCGTTGGCAGATCCAACCACACTGTGCAATGCATAGGTTGTATCGTTTGCTTGGCTGGCGACAGGGGCATAGACTCCACTGTCAAAGGTGGACCATGTTAAGAGATAATCCGTTGTTTGTGCCCACACAATGGACCCAAAGCGGGTGAATAATGCGCTTGATAGACACATAAGTACTATATTAACCAGTAGTAACCAGTATAGCCTGTGCCGTTTATTGTTTTGCATGATTTCTCCATATGACTTTTTTTGTTTATGGTGATGTGTAGGCAATCCACATGGCACTTGCACCAGCCACCCGTGTATCGCTCCATGTTTTAAAAACAAGGTCAAAGCCATCCTGCGTGATATTGGTCGAGTAGACCTCAATCCGCTGATTGGCCGTGTTTTCAATATCAACACGAGAGAGGCTTACCCAGACGGCTGGTTCTCGGTCAAACGGCTGATCAAACGTAATCGTCTCGGTATAAGCACGATCCCCTTTACCATTCTGCAAGTCCCAGTTGACAGGGCTATGTACCAAACTTCCTTGAATCAGGGTTTGCTTAACGTCTATGTTCAGCTTTGCTGCTGTCACAGAATTATCGGCCAATTTTTCAGCGGTGATGCTACGGTCGGCAACTGTCTCGGCTTGAAGTGCGTGAACCGCCAAGGGAACTCTGCCCAACTGTACACGTGGGCTAATCTCAGGGTTCGTCCCCACTGTAATGCCCAGATAGAGCATACTGTTTGCTGTGATGATGCTTTGATCCAACGAGGTTACGCTGCCCAACATGACATTGAACAGCCCGTCTGTCACGGTAACGCTATTGTCACCAGTGCGGCTTTCAGTCCACAATGCCGTCCCACCCGATACTTGGTTATACAGGCTGAACGCCATTGTTTTTGTGCCAGAGATTGGGTTGCCGTTCCCATCGGTCAGACGCCCTTGATAAGGAATGGTTGTGGTTGCAGTCGGTGTGTTGGTTAGCCCGAGCGAGATGGCTCCGACATTCCGCGCCCAGAGTACACCGCTGATGACCAGCAGCAAAAGTATGGTATTACCGGGTGTGGGCAATAGCCACAATCGCCAGTCTCGTTTTTGGTTGGTTGTTTGCATGATGTATTGCTCCTTGTGAAATTTATTATTTAAAAATTTTCACATCCTTCATAGGTAAGTATCAATAAGTTCTTAGACAAAATGTACTACAACGGATTAAAGAGAGGGAACGGATTTGTGGCTCCGTACACGCGAGAAATCCGTTCCAATCCGGGGTACCCTTTGGGTCCCGCTGTAGTATATGCCTCGGTTTATTTTTAACTACTTATTCGGTTTCACGTAAAAGTTTTGCCAAAATTTGTTTAACGTTGTACCGATGGCAAGAAAACCCGATGATTTTCCACGGGTAATGGAACTGCCAAGACAGGCGGCACAGGTGTAGGGGTTGCCGTCAATGTCGGCGTTGTGGTTGGCGTGGCCGTCGGCATTGACGTGGATGTACTTGTCGAGGTATTTGTGTTCGTCGGCGTAGGCGTACTTGTGCTCGTAGGCATACTCGTCGGTGTCAGTGTATTTGTAGGCGTACTCGTCGGGGTCGGCACTACCTTGACTGTGACAGCCACCGGCCGCGCAGACAATCCCTTAACATCACGAGCATGAATGACAACGGTATAGATACCTGTCTGCGTAAAGCCTGGATACGACATTGCCTCAACATAGGCGGCACCCATCGTGCCATCTTCGGGGACAAACTCAATGACATTAAGGCTAGATTGATTTAACTCGCCATCACTCTCCGAAGCTGTCTCTGTTGGCGCAAAGTAGTCGGGTGGATAGACAACGCCCCATACGTCGTCAAGGTCAGTGTTCCCTCCTTTGTGACGGACATCGGCACGGAAATGGATGTCAGTGTCTGTCGGTGAGTCCATGTATGTTGCACTGGCGATATAGGGAGGCCAGTCGTCTCCCAATGTACCAGCTTCGGCAAAACTGCGTAACGATGCTTGGGCAATGTCATCGGCTTCGTTGGGCGTACTATTCCCGTTCGCATCAATCCAAGGTTGTTGGCTACGATGAAAGTCTTGAACACGCTTGGCACTCTGCTGAAAGCTATAGCCTAAATTATGTTCTTGATGCAAGAAGGTAATAAAATCATCCGAGAAAACAGCACCGTGACGCGAGACATAGGCGTCATAGTCTTCATCGGATGAGGTGATGACAACGCGTCCTGGCTTGCTGATGGTTCCGCCATTGTGTGTAATAAAACTGCCTGCATGACAGGCTTCGATGATCACATTGACCAACAAACCCGGAAATTCATCTTCTAGCTGGGTCAGCCATTGATCAAGGTCTTCTGGGACCAATATTTCTTCGGTTACTTTGTCCAAATAGAGTTTGTCACGGTCGCCATGATCCACCAGATAAAGGGTGATGACTTTACTCGCCTCCTCCTGCGATAGATGTGTTTTGGCCCATTCAGTAATTGCCAATTCCAATGTGCGCTCGGTTGCAGGGCCATCGTAACCAGGCAGTGATGAATCTGTCGCTAAAAAGTATATCTCACTGTCGTTACGTCCTTTGCTTTCAAAGAGTTTGTAGGCATCAATGGCTATTTGGTTGATGTGGCTTTGGACCGAATCACCACCACGATAGCGACCTGCCACAACAATCGCTGGTCCAGGAATGATTTTATTGCCATCATCATCAACGTCACGCGGCATCTGGCGCACAGACAGATGATAGCTGACATGTGCGCCTGCCTGTAAGTCATCAAAATTTTTGAGTTGGAGATAAAATTGCTGTCCAGCCTCATGCGCCTCAACATCCAAGCGGATACCCGGGGCGTATACCGCGGTAAACAGGTCTTTATGTAGGCTATCACAGTCGGTGTAGTAATAAAGATCAACATCAGCGTTAGAAGTTTCAGGAATAGTCACCTCGATACGATAGATGCCAGCGGTAGGTGCGGTGAAGGTCGCCCAGTCGGTGTCCCCGACAGTATGGAATGTATGGTGTTGCGGAATACCGTCAGTCCCGATTGAACGAGCAAGGGCGCAGTTATCATCGGACTCATAGGCGTCGATAGGTCCATCAGTGGGTGGAAGTGTTGGAACAGGGGTTGGTGTCGCGATAGGTGTACTGGTTGGTGTTGGCAATGCAGGTGTTGAAGTAGCGTTGGGTGTATGCGTGAACGTAAGTGTTGGTGTGGGGGTGAATGATGTAGACAATGCTGTCTGAGTATTAGCCCAATCGGGGTCTTTTTCATCTAGGAATGCCTTCATTTCTAGGCTCACATTGATTAGATGGTTATTGGTAACATCTAACTCGCTTAACGTATTTAATTGCAGAAAAGTGTTTGGCAGGTCGGTCAGTTGGTTTTCACTAAGATCGAACGTTGTTAGATTGCTAAGGTTGCCAATCTCTGGGGGCAGAGTGGTAAGTTGATTGCCGTTGAGTTCAAATCGCGTTAAGTTGGTTAGATTACCTACTTGTGATGAAATGCTGTTCAACTGGTTATCGGACAAATTGAGAGTCGTCAAGGTTCGCAGATCCCATAGCTCATTAGGAACACTTGCCAAGTCATTATTGCTGAGTAAAAGGCTTTCGAGACTAGCAAGGTTGCCAATTTCTGATGGGATACTGGTTAGTTGATTGTTACCCAGTGATAAAATCGTAAGATTGGTAAGGTTGCCTACATCAGTTGGAATGGTATTCAATTGGTTGGATGATAGATAGAGATGGATGAGACTCGTCAAATTCCAGAGTTCATCGGGTAGATTCGCAATTGCATTCTCTTTCAACGAAAGATAATTAAGGTTATTGAGATTCCCAATATCAACTGGAATGATTGTGAGTTGGTTGGATGACAGATACAGATTTGTTAAAGCGGTTAAGTTCCATAACTCATCAGGTAGCGTACTTATGTCATTCTCCATAAGTGATAATTTGGTGAGGTTCTTGAGATTGCTGATTTCTGTGGGGATAGTCTTCAATTGAATCGATGATAGATAAAGGTGTGTCAACGATGCTAGATTCCATAATTCAGGAGGCAGCGTACCTAGTTGGTTGTATCCAAGCGAAAGTGTGGTCAAATTTGTAAGATTGCCAATATCAGCAGGAAGATTACCGACCAAGCCAAAATTTAGTTCACTTTCGCCACTCAATCGAAGTCCAGTGACAGCATCATCCTGACAGGTCACTTTCGCCCAACCACAAGGCATGTTGTTCTGTAACCAATTTTCTTTGACAGTCCAATTGGACCCACCCGTACCATTATAGATGGCAACCAACGCCTCACATTCGGCAATCGAAACCTCCGTGACATCTGCACAGATCGATGTCACCTCACGAATCACCAAATCGTCATAAACAACTGTGATATCAGTGTCGAGGCTATACAGCGCAACGGTCATCGACTCATCCTGCGTCATCTTTATGCCAACGGAGAGTTGTTGCCATTGACCAGTGGTAGGCAAGAGAATGCTGCTCACATTGTCATAGCCAGAGAAATGGTCACCAAAGGCCATGTTACAGCGGCTACCAACATCCGCTCTACACCATACACTGGCAAGATACGTCTTGCCAGCTTGGAATGTCATAGTAAGAGTTTGGAACATATTTTCACTTGCATTACCTCGATTGGTAATCTGGATGCCTTGATCATTGCGGCCATCGGTTGTGGTTACATTATCATTATATGTCCAACTGACGAGTCCATCTTCAAAATCCTCGCTGAAGATGATGGTTTCTGTTGTCGCAGAATGTGATGGATGTGGCGCCGCAACCATGTTTCGTGGCAGACTGGCATAGCCATCGCATAAAATGCAGATAGTTGTCATGATAAACAGTCGAATCGTTGTTTTACAGAGTTTCATTCTATTGTTTCCTTTCGGCAGTCATGATGTTCTAAATCAAAATGGTTCAATGGGATTACTATCTCCCATCAGAAACATTCGTGTTTCTTTCACCAATAAACACAAAAATTTGCGATTTCCCCGAATGAATTTGCATGGAGATACATAAGTGATGGTTATTTCATCATCGGCTCACCGTCGGCAAGAAAATGCGGTGCGTTGTGTCTATCTCCACCGTAACGGGTTGTGCATGTAACCCCTTGTTGTCCCGTGCATGGACCACGACGCGATAGACACCCATTTCGTTGAAACCCGCGTATGACTCCACAAATAGGGCGTTAGCATCGTCACTTTCTGCGCTAAACTCAATCATATCCAGTATATCATCATTCAACACACCATCACCGTCAGCGGGTGAAGTATCGGTATTCAAGTAGCTGGGTGGATAGACCACAGCCCATACATCGTCAATGGCACTGTTATCAAATTCATGGCGAACTTCGGCTTGGAAGTGGATGACATTGCTACGTGGGTGCGCCATTGGATGCACGTTGGCGATATAGGGTGGCCACTCACTGCCCAAGGACCATGCATGGGCAAAGCTACGCAGCGATACATGTGCGATATCGTTGGCTTCATTGGGGATGCCATCGCCATCGGCGTCAATCCACGGTTCTTGCGAGCGATAAAATGACTGGACAATGTTGCTGCTCTCTTGGAAGCTGTAGCCCAAGTTGTGTTCTTGAAACAAAAATGTGAGCAAATTATCCGAGAAGAGTATCCCATGACGCGAGACATAGGCGTCATAATTTTCGTTGGACGAGGTGATAATGACACGTCCGGGTTTGCTGATGGAGCCGTGATTGGGGGCAATAAAGCTGCCTGCATTACAGGCTTCAATAAAAACATTGACCAACAAATCAGGGAATTCCTCTTCCAGCGCGGTCAGCCAGTCGTGTAAATCATTGGGGGTCAACACTTCTTCGTTGGGGCGATCCAAATAGAACTCATCAGGACCGCCATGATCAACCAGATAGAGTGTGAGGACTTGACTAGCATACTCTCGTTCAAGTTGCGTTTTGGCCCACTGTTTGATGCCAATCTCTAGATTGCGCTCAGTCACCTCAGCGTCAAAATGGGGCAGCGAAGAATCGGTTGCCAAAAAGAAGATTTCACTGTCATTGCGCCCCTTAGCCGTCAAGAGATTATACACATCAACAGCGATTTGGTTGATATTATTCTGCGATGGGTCTACGTATCGATAGCGACCCGCGGCGATAATGGCGGGTCCGGGGATAATGATATTGCCATCCTCATCGGTTTCGCTGGGTAGTTTGCGCACAGAGAGGTTGTAGGTGACATGGGGACCGAATACCAGCGGGTCAAAATTTTTGACTTTGATGTAGTATTGGGTGCCGGAATTGTCTACAGTGACATCCAAACGCGCACCTGGGGCGTGGGTTTCGACGAATTTGCGTTTGGGTAAGTCGTTGCAGTCTGTGAATAAGAAGAGGTCTACATCAGCCGGAGAGGTAATGGGGATGGTGACTTCAATGCGATATCTGCCAGTGGTTGGCGCGGTAAAGGATATCCAGTCAATGTCGTCTATGGCGTGGAAGGAATGGGTTTGGGGTGGATTATCGGTGTCAATGAGGTGAGCCAGACGGCACTGATTGTCGGTTTCATAGTCATCTCCGGGGATAGGCGTAGGCGTTTCTGTTGGCACTGGCGTATTGGTTGGGGTAGATGTGCTGGTTACAGTTGCTGTAGGTGGATTGGTTGGCGTCGGTGTGCTGGTTGGTGTAGCTGTAGGAGTTCTAGTAGGAGTAGGTGTAGGTGTGACTGTTGGTGTAGGTGACGGGGTACCAGTGGAGTTTGCAATGGTAAAATCGACTCTCGATTCAAAGTCATGCCAATGTTCTTCCTGTTTATGATAGATTATCTTTGCAATGTAGCCATCTCCAGCGGTATCAAAGGCTAATTCGCCCTCATATACATATTCCTCGCCACGCCCTATTGTTACATTGTTGTACTCAGGAAAGTCTCTTTTCATCCTATCACAGTTCCAATCGCTACACTTCGGTCCCTTCGTTTCAACCGTAAATCTGTGAAACGTCAAAGGCTGCTCGCGCTCGCTTGCATTTTTGACTTTATACCGAGCTGTCACAAGTTCACCAACCAATGGATTTGGTGGTGAAAGAGCAAGGTCTTCAATCAATTCTAGCCCGGGCAAAACAGCGAATTGAATCGGGTCAACACCACCTAGAGGACCCCATGAACTCAAATCCTCGTTCGCAATTGCAGGTATCATGGAATAGCCATCGCCAACTTCATAGAATGTCTGGCTTTCAGAATAGGTATAGACACCTCCGGGCTCGATTGTGATATTTGACTCAGGATAAAAATGAAGATCAGGAGCACAATCCCAACCTACGTCGCATGTTGAAGGTTTGGTAAGAATATAGATGTGATCTAAATGAACCGGGCGTTCTCCAATATTTTCTAACACATACTCTGCCGTGACAGGGAGTCCTGTTAATGGAACTGTGGGTGAGAGTATGATAGGCTGTTTTAGCCGAATCTCAGGATCGACTTGGCAGTGGATTCTTGCGTAGAATATGATATCTTGTGCCACCAGATCATCACAAGTCTGGTTAGTTGTCTCGCTCAATGTCATGAACTCGGGCGATATGTCACCCTTTACTTGAGTTGTTGCCTGTACATGACTGCTATTTGGTACTGTCAGCAAGAAGGCTAAGAAACCCAAAAGAAGTATAGGTTTGTAAAATTTGGTTAAATTCATTGTTTTCCTCGATGATATATAGTCGATGACGATAATACGTATTAAATAAACACAACTTCGCGCAATATTCCCGAACGAATTTTGTCATAGGGCATATTTGGTTGGCAAAATTTAGCGGTTAACGACTAATCACAGGCAAAAACTGCCGACACGCCACCATCAACGCTATAGGTCGAGCCTGCAAGCCATCGCCATCACGCGCATGGACAACGACGCGGTAGGGGCCACAGGTACGAAAACCGTGATAGGTTCCGCTAAAGTACGTGCCTACCTGACCATTGAGAACAATCGTATCCAATTGCTCCGCCACAAGCTCATGCTCCACAGTCGGCGCAACATAGTCGGGTGGGTAGATGACGGCCCAGACATCGCGCACGGATTGATTGTCGCGCACATCGACGAGGAGGGTTCCGCTGCGGTCTTGGACACCGTTGGGCAGGGCGACCGAGAAGATGTGGGGCGGCCAGTTGTCATCGCCCAATGTGCCTGTGTAGTTGAAGCCGCGCTGTCCGGCAATGAGGGCATCGTCAAATTCGTTGTGAATACCGTTGCCGTTGGCATCGAGCCACGGCTCCTGTGAGGTGTAGAGGTTGCTGACATTTTCGCTGGCAACCGAAAAGCTGGTGGCAAGGTCGTGACCCTGCTGTAACTTTGTGATAAAGGCGTCGGAGAAGTGGATGCCATTGCGTGAGGCATAGGCGTCGGAATCGGTGCTGGTTGAGGCAATGATGAGGCGGTTGGGTGCGCTGATGCTGTTGGGTTCGGCGATAAAGCTGCCCGAATGACAGGCCTCGATGATGACGTTGGTGAGCAGGTTGGGGACAGCCAACTCCAACTGCCCCAGCCAGCGGTCGAGGTCATGCGCATGGAGATATTCGTCCTTGAATTTGTCCAGATAGATGAGGTCAGGGTCGCCGTGGTCGATGATGTAGAGCGTGAGGACGCTGTTGGTGGGGCGACCATCCTCAGCTGTCAGTTTATCCGCTGCCCACTCGGTGATGGCAAGCCGCAGATTTTCCTCGGTGACATCATCGTCAACCTCGACATCCGCAATGGAGTTTGCCGCCAGTACGCGAATATCATCGGATTCCACCTGCTGGCTCTGGAAAAGCTGGTAGACATACTGCGCTGTGTCGTTAATGTTATCTTGAAGTGGGTCGTGGTGGCGATAGCGTCCTGCCACAATGATGACTGCCCGACGTACTTCGGCATTTTCATCGACGGTCGGCAATGGACGCACCGAGAGGTTGTAGACGACATCGGTTCCTGCCACAGTGTCGTCAAAGTGGGTGAGCTTGAGATAGATGGTTTCGCCTTCCTTGGCCTCGATATCAATGCGGACGCCTGGCGTAAATGTTTCGTCCCAATGAAGCTCAGAGAGTGTGCCGCATTGCTTGTAGTAGGTGAGGTCCACGTCGGCACGGGAATTGTTGAGGATGTCTACTTCGATGCGGTAGGTAGCGGTGGTGGGGGCGGTGAATTGAATCCAATCTTCGTCACCGGGTGTGTGGAAAGTGTGGGTTTGGGGTGTGTTGTTGGGTTGGATGGTGTTAGCTAATCTACACTCATTATCGACTTCATAGTCATCTTTGGGGATGGGTGTAGATGATGATGTTGGAGATGGTGTGAAGGTGGCGGTGGGGGTGTGGGTTGGGGTGGGCGTGT
>JBCCFC010000050.1:0-21494 GCA_039029935.1 Chloroflexota bacterium | reverse complement strand
TTATCAGATGCACAGAGCATTCATCTCCATCGCTCCGAATCCGCGCTCCCAGAATACGCGACACGACAATCATCACGGATTCTGGGAGCGCGGATTAGGGTTTGATGTCTATCTAGTTTAGTGACATCTTCATACTCATTGGTGCTTCATGAATCATGTTCCATTTTCCCCTAACCTTTTATCAGAGGTACAGATCATTCAATTCCATCAATGCCAATCCGCGTTCCCAAAATCCGCGACTCTACACCCGCACATACCGCATCTCCAATTTCTCATTTGCAAAGTTTACTATCATCCCCAAATGCAATCCCCGTTGTCTAAGAACCACCCGTAGACGATTCAAATGAGAATGAGTAATTTCGACATTGGCAATCGGTGCAACCACCATTGTTTTGTCTACGATGATGTGTGGAAACGATAGCGCACCGACTTCCTGACCTCGGTGTATCACTTTCATCTCACCTAAACGATATGCTGCAATGCCCCGTAGACGGATTTCAGTGTGCAACGCATTTCCGTAGATGCGACGGACAAAGCCTGAACCGAGTTCATTGTATACAGTCCACGCGGCATGGCGTAACTGCATATTCGGTTCAGGATAGAGTAAGTCTATTCGTATCGGGTCATCAGGATTCCAAACTGGATCAAAGATTTTGCCGATTTCGGTCAGCACACGCCGCTTACCATCAGGCTCGGCACACCCAAAATTGAGAACCAAACCAGCCTCTTTGCCCGATGCCTTCAAATACGACACCAACTGCATACAATGACGCTCTTGAATCTTTGGTACAACTTTGTACTCAAGAATCACTTTGTCATCCAGCTCCGTATCGGTCAAGTGTACACCAACTTTAACACCTTTATAGTGAATATTATACTCAACCTGTGTCCTGCAAGATAGCCCCAAGTGTTCCAACTCAATGCGCATCATTTCTTCATAGAACGACTCAGGATAATCATGCCCGTGTGCATTATAGTTAGTATAATACGCTCGCCATGCTTTTTCAGTAATATCGGCGTGTAGCAGTTGTGTCATTGGTGTCTTTTTCGTCTCTTTATGGTTGCGGATTCAGGGAACGCTGATTAGACAATTCTGTACACAAAACGTTCATCTACCCTGATCCCAATCCGCACTCCCTAAATCCGCAACGCTAACATGCCGCTGATTCCAGAAACATAGATTAGATGATTGTGTACACAAAACGCTCATCTACCCTGATCCTAATCCGCGTTCCCCAAATCTGCGACACTAATATGGTCGCAGATTAGACAATTGCATACACAAAACTTTCATCTACCTTGGTCCTAATCCGCGCTCCCCAAAATCCGCGACCATAATCAGCTCAACTCCCGCCGTGAATACCCCAAAATCGACCGCGCCACAATCAACTGGTTGATCTGTCTCGTCCCCTCATAAATTTCCTTGATTTTGGCATCACGCATCCATTTTTCGGCCAGCGTCTCGCGAGAATAGCCAACAGGCCCCAGCAACTCCACCGACTTCTGCGTAACCCATGTCACAGCTTCACCCGCACGATACTTACACATGCTGGCTTCCAAGCGATTGTTTTCACCATGTGTCATCTGCGCGGTGGCCTTCAACACCAAATACCATGCGGCCTTGTACTCAGCCTCCATCTTGACCAGATCACGTTCAACCGCTGTCCATTGATGACGTGGTTTGCGGTAGTCTGGCTTGATGCCCTCTGCGGCCAACGTCTCGTGGGTAAACTCAACAGCCGCCCGTGCGATGCCGATGGCACTGGCAGCGACCGATGGGCGCGAGGCATCAAAGGTTTTCATCGCCCCCTTGAAGCCTTTGCTACCCGCACTTTTGTCGGCAACTTCGGCACTGCCCAACAGATTTTCATAGGGGACACGGGCATCTTTAAAGGTGAGTGCGACCGTGTCGCTGGCGCGAATGCCGAGCTTATGCTCCTGTCGTGCGACAATTGCGCCGGGTGTCCCCGCTTCGACGACGAATGACTTGATACCCGCACGTCCGGCATTGGGATCGATGGTGGCCCAGACGACGATAAACCCATCGGACTCATCTAATGCCAATTTGCCATTGGTGATAAAGAGCTTTTCACCGTTGATGATCCACTCGTTGGTCTCTGGGTCGAGCTTGGCCGTTGTGCGCATGGAGCTGTTGTCCGACCCAGCATTGGCCTCGGTGATCGCCATGCCGCCCCACTTGGGTGTACCCTCAAGCCAGCGGCTAAAAATACGCAGCTTTTGTTCCGGTGTCCCCACTGCTTGGACGGCCGAGCCACCCAACGCCGGGCTGGGCATAGAGAGGTACTGCCCGGTGTCTCCCCAACTCAGATGCTCAATCATCATAATCGAGGACAACATGCCCCAATTGGGACCGGACTTTTGTTCACCGGATTTCTTCTCACTGGCCTGTTTATCACTGGCAGATGATCCACCGCCCATGCGCGCCTTCATAAATTGCTGGACAAAGGGCCACGTGGCGTCGATAAAGGCCGTTGGTCGCTCATGCTCATTCTCGTCCAGCTTGCGTGAATCTGGGCGCATGACATTTTCGGCAACCCATTGATACATCTGTGCCTGATTTTGGACTTCTTCTGGAATGGCAAAACTAATCATAATATTCCCCCTACGCAATCGCTAACCCATCAAAGCTGGCAAAACCACGTGCATTGCGCAGCCACAATTCCGCCGGGTATTCACGGATGAATCCATAGCCACCCAGGATGAGGACGCCATTGTCACAGACGCGCAGCACAACATCATCGACATACTGCTTCATGACGGTGGTTGCTTGCGTTGCATCCTCGCCTTGGTCCAGCAGCCACGCCGCTTCCCAGACCAGCAGACGAGCTGATTCGACATCGCTCGCCATGTCGGCCAACATAAAGGCAATCGACTGGTTCTGCGCAATGGGGCGACCAAACTGCTCCCGTTCCTTGGCGTACTCACGTGCATATTCATAGCTGGCACGGGCCACACCCACAGCTGCTGCGCCCAGTGCCACACGGCTGTAGTTGAGGATGAGGTCAAAGTTGCAGCCCTCTGCGCCGCCCAACTTGGCATCCGCACTGATCTGTACGTTGTCAAGCCGGACTTCATAGGTTGCCAACGCCTGCACCCCCATGAGCTTGTCACGTTCACCAATGGTCACACCCACTGTGTCTGTAGCAACCAAAAAGCCCTGTGTTGTGCCGCCTTCATTGGCCCAAACCAGAATGGTTTCAGCATCGGCAGCGGCAGGGACATAGACCTTGATGCCGTTGAGTACATAGCCATCATCGTTGGCCGTTGCCGTCACACCCAGATTGTAGGGGTCAAACTGGTAGACACGCTCGGTTAACGCTGCTGTCACCTTGGGGATATCGGTATCCACACACGATGGTAGATATGCCTGTTTTTGTGCTTCCGTCCCCGCCAGCATGACTGGAATCGCCAACAGATTGGGCGTCATAATCTGCAAGGTGATGGCGAGATCGCCAAAGGAAAATTCCTCGGTGGCGATGGCACTGGTGACAGCCGAGTGTTCGCCAAAGCCGCCATATTCGCCTGGGATTGAGGCAGGTAGCGCACCGATCTCCCAGCCCGCCTGGAGGACATCCGCTGGCATCTCACCGCTCTCCTCGGCCTCACGAAAGACAGTGCGCAGCTTCTCGGTTGCAAAACGGTTGATGACTTCAACCAACATCTGTTGTTCTTCATCTAAACGAAAGTCGAGCATTGCTTCTCCTCTGGTATAAATCTTTGTGAACTTGCTGAAAACATGGCGGTGAAAAACCGCAGAGGGCGCAGAGAACGCCGAGATTTCGCAGAGAAAGATGCAAACCGCGTTCTATCGTTGACCCCTTTTATTTTCAAAGTTTCAGCAGTGTAGTTTGTGAATTTGGGCATGGTTCATATGGTAACAGTAGAGGGGAACAAATCCACGTTCAATGAGCACGCCCTCGTGCGGGTTGTACCAGTGTAGAGCCGGCACGAGGCGTGCCTACTGAACGGTTATAATTGTTACCCTCTATTGAACCATGCCCTTATTTGAAAATAAGACGATGGTAACGGACTATAGCGTTTCTGTCAAAACAAAATAGGGATTGTGGTTGTGAACACAATCGGACAGACCGTCACACTGCTAGCGATGACCTACGAATCACCCGCTAACCCTCACACCACTACATCTTCATCCCATTGCTCAATCACCTTCAAATCTTCCAGCAATTTCACCAAGCCGTCGTGATCCGTGTAGAGGATATCGTGCTGTTGCATAAATTTCTCGGCGGGGTCACTAAACCCACTGTGTGCATAGAACCAACAACGCACCTGCGTATGCCCCCTGTCTTTGGCAAGATTTTGCGCAGCTTCCCAAAAATGTTTGACATCTGGTTGGCTGATTGGCGTCTGCCAATTTTTGACTTCAACAACCCAAGGGGGTTGGTTGGCATTGCGGGGCAGACTGTAGAGGTCAATCTGATAGGGACGGGTTGCACCGGGGGGCTGTGTCATGGTCGTGAAGACGCTTTCAAAACGGTCGAGTTGTATATCTGTCGCTTGGTTGAAGTATGCGCCCGTGACGCTTTGGTCGTTGAAATGCCGTTTCATGAGCTTGTCGATAAACATCTCGGCAAAACGGCCTGTCCAGTAACGGAGATCGCCCTTGAGTTTGTCGATGAGTTCCTTCTGATATTGAATGATTTCCTGTGCGACTTCTGCTTCCATCTGGCGGACGGCTTCGTCACGCATCAGTTGTTCGAGTTCCCAGCCATATTCGATACGCAGCACACGGGCCAGCATTGGGTCAGAGAGACCCCCATAAAAACCTCGTCCCCGTTCACGCGCCAAGTCACAGCGAATGAGGTCACGCAGTAGCTGGTTGCCTACCTCTTTGGTGAGCGGCAATCCTAAGTCGCTAATGAGTTGTTCGATGTAGACTTCGGTCGTGGGATATTGACTGAGATAGATCAGCACCTCTTTTGCGTGTGGTTTATCCAATGTATCCAACGCCTGCCAAAAATTAAATTCCCAGAACTTACGGATATATCCTGCTGGGTTCTCTGCCTCATAGGTCAGTGTTGCCTTAACCCCCTCGTCCGTTGTCAGGTTACGCTTTCGATATTTACTGCTGAACAAACACCAGATATAGTAGGGATGCCCATCGACCAAGCGGCTGATACTGTAGGCCATGTCGAGCGAGATGTTGAGTTTACGCTTGCGGGCAAATTTGCGCACCAATTCGGCACAGCCACCGATGGGCAAGCCTTTGATGTAGGTTGTGCCTACACGCCCCAGCATGGCTCCAGCCAACGCCTGTTGGGTCAAAATCGTCACCTGTGATCCGGCAATCAGCATCGGTGCGCGTGAGGATTCTGCTGCCGTGGCAAAAGAACCCGTAAACTTATGGTGCTTGCGGGTCAAGTCCTCATCATAATAGAGTACCTGATCGAGCCGCTGAAACTCGTCAAACATGACGATGATACTCAACCCTGTTTTCGATGCAACCGTGTGGGGGAGGTTGTGAAAGACTCTCGCAACTTCGTCCGGTGTCCAGCTATCCTTCTTGCTTAAGGTTTCCCAATAATGCAGATGCTCTAGAATCACCATCTCGTTTAGTTTTTCTGCAATAGTATGTAACGCCTCCGTAGATACGGGATTAATAAATGCAAGCATAGCATCACGAGATCGATAGGCGAGGAATTGCCTTATGAAGGTAAAGAAATAATCCTCGACTAATTTCCGAATCCCAATCCCATTCTCACGCAACTCAAAGTGGAGTAGACACCTAGAGGTCAGAAACCAGCTAAGTGTCCCTCCCCAAACCGCGCCCAGAGGGCACCCGCCACCTTTCAATACATCCGGCTTTCCAGTGATTCTTTCCATTGAAGAGGTCTTCCGGCATGGATGTCAGTGTGACAGCGATGGCAAACCATCATGGTTTTCCGATTACGTGAACACATGCGTTTGACCCAGCTAGGCATCTGCTTGCCTCGATACTTTTTTCTGAGGTCAGCTAACTTTCTGACATGATGAACTTGAACTTTGTCCGAACTACCGCAAACCTCACACTCATCTGCGAGTAGACGTTGAATGATTTCAGTTCTCGTATTCCATACTTGAGGTATCCGGTCTTCTATGACAGATTTTTTGTTGAACTTGAGAGGCAATCCCCCAAACCTTGCGATTAATGGCTTCTTCCCTTCTCTTTGGACCGTGACCTCAAGACAGGACATGCCGTTATGTGTACCTTGACACACACCGCCTTTCTTTTCTACCCTCCAACGGGTATTCTGAAGCTAAATTCCCTATGCTACATTTCCGACCGAATACCAGTCCCTGTGTCAATAATGCCAAATTTTTCGTTTGCGCTTTTGATGACCAAGGCAATTGGTTTTCTAGCTCTTTCACCAATTTGATGTACAATTCCTCTTGCATGATAGACTCTCCTTTTGATTACTACTCAATCAAATTGTTTTGACAATTAGAGTCTATCCTGCACTTCTTTGTGCGTCAAACTGATAGGGGATGAAGTCACTCTATTTTAATTTGTACGCGTCATATAGCCAAACAGTGGATGACGTAATGACTGTCACGTCATGCAAATTCTCCATGTTTTTTCTATTCATATCGACGTTTTTTGACACGCTACCCAACTATCTGCTATACTGCTATCGAATATTTGTTTGGCAATACAGAGAGGAAATCAATCAATGGCACGACAAAAATCCAAACCAAATACCAATGCGCAGGAACAACCAGCGGAGAACTCAGAGCAGACAACCAAGAACCCACCCAAAGTTCGCAATCCACATGACAGCTTTTTCAGGCACGTGTTCTCAAATCTTGATTATGTACGTGAACTACTGCAAGGGTTTGTCTCAAAGCAATATATCTCGCTGATGAACCTGAATGAATTTGTCGATATCGATAGCGTCTATACGGATAGTATGTTGACCAACCACGAATCGGACTTGCTTTTCCGCGTTCAGCTCAATGAAGTCTACAATCCGAAAGGTGACAAAAAAGCACCCAAAACTGTTGACATCTATCTGCTATTTGAGCATAAAAGTTCACCGGAATCGAGTGTGGTCCTACAATGCCTACGGTATATGGTGACACGATGGGAGTATGACTGGACAAACAACGTGCAGCCACGTGCCATCATCCCCATCATCTTTTATCATGGTGAAAAGAACTGGAACATAGACAAGCAATTTGCGACGCTATTTCAGTACGTAGACCCGCAATTGCAAAAATTCATTCCCCATTTCGAGTATATTCTCATCGACTTGAGCGAGAAATCGGATGAGGATATTACCAAATTGGTCCCATCTGGGGCTTTACAATCGGGCTTGCTTGCCCTAAAATATATCTTCAATCAAGGACTAGAAGGCAAGCTCATCCAAATATTAAGCCCACTTCAACAGGCCAAATTACCCTTGGAGATAGTACGCCCCTTGCTAGAGGCAATTATACGTTACCTTACATCTGTTAAAAATCGCGTATCTGATGAGGCTATGGACAATGCTGTACGGACAGTATTTGCGGAGGAGGAAGAAATTATGGAGTCTATTTTTGAACGGTTGGAAGCCAAGGCGCGTCAGGAAGGAATTGAATCCACAGAAGAAAAGTATCAGAAAATACTTCAACAAGAACGGCAGAAGATGTTAGCTGGTCATCGGGAAACGATTCTTGGTATTGTGAATCATAAATTGACATTGGATGAGGAGAAACAAGCCAAGATGATTGAACAGATTGAACGAATTGATGATGAAGAGACGCTACGCGACCTCATTAATTCAGCATTGGATGCCGCTTTTGGTGGGGAATTCACCTACTTCATGATGAAATTGATGTTTGAAAGCAGCTTAGACAAAGCTTGATGACAATACAGGAACTTTGACTGTCTTATTTCTTGTGCAATCTTAAGCTATTGTGAATCCCATCCAAGCATGGGATTCACAATAGCTTAAGATTGTACGTTTGATTTGTGGCAAATGGTTCTCAGGAAGCAAGCGATATCCGCCAACGATGACCAGCCCTTGGTTTGAAAGATATGGCGTAACAAAAAAAGAGATGAGCGAAGGGATTTTTACCCCTGACTCATCTCTTTTTTGTTGCATAGGAAAGTAGAAACCAGTAACACAGATTGGTTATCTGTGACGCAGGTAGCCAACCTGCGATACTTTCCTTGCTGCATAGGAAAGTAGAAACCAGTAACACAGATTGGTTATCTGTAACGCAGGTAGCCAACCTGCGATACGTTCCTTGATTATGACAACTGTTGTCATAATCAACGCTGACGACTATCCTTCATGGAGGCCCGTATCTGGGTAGAAGGCTTGCCATGCAAACCAGAAGTGGTCAAAGGAAATGACTTGTTCCAGTTGTGTGCCTTCAAGTTCACCGGAAATCGCTTCACCCAATATATTCCACGTTGTACCCGTCTCATTATCGGTAAATGTACCATCGCCATTGGTCTCAAAGGTCAACACCTGTCCATCTACGTTACGGTCAAAGACACCAACGCTACCGACATCTTTGCCTTGGCTGATCGAGGCGGTATCGAGTGCGCTCGCTGTGCCTTCTTTGTGGAAAATCACAATATCGGTTCCGGCAAAGGCGTCGTTGACCACACCCGCTGCGGCCACATCCTCAAATGCATAGGCCATTGCTTCGCCACCCTGCTCTAGCCCAACTACACGGACAATCGCTTCCAAGCGGTCATCAATTGTGCCTCGGAACAAGAACGGTGTACCGCCATCGTACCCCGCATAGGGGTTGCGTCCATAGTCACGACGGAATTCAGTGGGAATCGCCAATACTGTGCCATCAGGATATTCCTCGGCAAAATCGGCAAAGCTCAACACCTGGCTTGCCAAGAAGGTCAGTTGATGACCCGCATATTCACCGACAACGCCTTCGCCCGTGAACTGCTGCCACCATGTTTCGGTCTGGCGGTCGTACATGATGAGGTCGCTGTTGCGCAGTTTACCCGTTGTGCCAAAGTCTAAAATCTGGCCGTCAAATTCACGGTCAAAGACAATGCTGGCATTACACAATGGACAGAAGGTGACGGAAACAGGCTTGCCGCCGACTTCATCATTGACAATCTCGTGCCAGATTAGGATGGAAAGCGGGTAGGCACGAGCCTCGCCGTTGTTTTCATAAACGATAACTGGGTCACGACCAGAAAGCCGTTGTGATGCGGCTGCGATCTCTTCAAACGCAGGGTCGTCAATGCTTGGGATTCCATCTTTGGGGGGGCCGCCCGACATTATTGTGTTCCATTCAACAATACGTTTACTAAAGTCTGTTGTCCAACCGCCTCGACCAAAGGGGGGTGTTTCTTCTGGTAGATATTCAATTTCCATGGTTGACCCCTCTGATGAACTTGCCTCGTCTGAACTTGCCTCGTCTGAACTTGTTTCAGACATAGACTCAGAAGCCGCTGTGCCTGTATCATCACTGGCGGCAGGCTCACTGGGTGTAGGGGTTGGTACTGTACAACTGACCACAAGCAGAATGGTAGCCGTTGCAACAATAGCAAGAATCCATGTAATTTTGCTTGTTTTGAAAAGCTGCATATGTCATTCCTTTCTCTGAAATATTTTTCGGAAACATGATGGTCCATGTCCGTTTATACTGTGTTTACACTTTCCCATAGGCATATCACTTTTAATGTAGCGTCACCTACGTCACTCTATGGTGAAACACTGAACAGCGCAAAGACTCATCAATCCTTAAGAGAACACTCATGCAGATTTCATAAAGCACTCGAAAGTCTCTCTATGCCGACCTAGTTTACAGCGTCCTTTGACCACGCATCCATCAAAAAGCGGACCCAATTTCCATGCATAATCGCGGCAATATCATCATCACCATACCCACGTGCCGCCAGCAATGCGGGAATCTTCTGCAAATAGGCAATCGTATCCAAGTCGCACGGTGATTGCTCACGACCAAAACCGCCATCCAGGTCTGTACCCAGCGCAGCGTGACGGCTGTTTCCTGCCAGTTGACACACATAGTCGATGTGATCCACAACCGTACTCAGCGTAACACTGGTATTGGCACTCTCACCCTTCACCCACATTGGGTCAAGCATCCAGTTGTCAAAGGCCGCACCGATGACACCATCACGCTCAATAATGACGCGCAGTTGCTTGTCACTAAACTGACGCTGATGTGGAACCAGAGCTCGGCAGTTGTTGTGGCTGGCAAGTACAGGACCCTCGTAAATTTCGACAGATTGCCAAAAAGCTTGGTCTGACAGATGTGTGAGGTCAAGGATGATACCGAGCCGTGCCATCTCCTTGAGCAGTGGTGCGCCCAATTCCGTCAAGCCGAGTTCTGTCCCCGTGCCACCCGCATAGCGACCTGGACCATAGTGGGTGGGGCCGAGTAGCCGTAATCCTGCTTGCCACCACGCCTCAAGCTGCTCTGGATTTAAAATTGGATCCGCCCCTTCCATACTCAGGACAAATCCCAGCGGCGGTGTGGCTGTAGAGTCATTGCCCTCTGCTGTCGGTGTCTCTGTATCCCATGCTGCCCATGTTGCCATGTGCGCCTGAAGTGCATCCGCATCTTCAATCATGCGAATCAACCCAGCCCCTTCCAAGGCGCGATAATAGGCCAGTTGCCCCTGTGCCATGCCATACGCCTGTGCATGAGAGCGATAGTCGATATGCGGGACAGGGTGTCCTGTGGACCGCGCGATGAGTGTTACGATACTAAGTGCTATACGGCCTTGGCGCATTTCTGGATAGGCCACCGTTCCCTGCCCCTTGCCTTTGCCAGGCATCCCCGCCTCCTGTGCGCGGATGGTATAGACCGATTGGTTGAGGTCACGATTGCCCTGGAGTGCATTCATGGATAGGTCAAGATGTGCGTCGATGATTATCATTGGTTGTCTCCTTTCATATTTCCAATGCAGGCGCAATTGGGTCATTCATGTCGTGGTTCCAGTCTCTGAGACCACGCAACAGACTGGATTGGTCTGCGAGCTATTGAACGCGTTTATCATTCACAACGGTGACTCGATGCATTCGCCGATTGTTGGGGAAATAGTCAGCTACGGCATAATGCTGAGTCCCCCGATTGTCCCACATGGCTAATGTATTGAGCTCCCAGCGGAAGCGTATCTGATAGAGTGGATCGCTGACGTGATCAAACAAAAAACTAAGCCAACGAGCACTTTCAGGGGTCGCCATACCCAGAATGTGGATCGCAAATGAGCGGTTGACATTGATGTAAGGACGCCCTGTTGCTGGATGGTGTGCGATTACGGGATGGACAGCAGAGCCAACCCGACGCATGGCGTCGTTCAGTTCTTCCACACCACCTTGCGCGATAAAGTCGTTGCGAAAGGACCCCATATCGTGGACGGCTTCTTTATCTGCTAAAAACGCCTTAACATCACTGGGTAGGGTCTCATAAGCAGCATGCATATTTGCCCACAACGTATCTCCACCACATGGCGGGAGGGTATGCGTATAGAGGACAGTGGCAAAGGGGGGATGGGTGCGGAAGGTGACGTCTGTATGCCATTCATCGGTAAAGAGCGGGTTGTTGCCGTCATTTTCCAGAATCACAATTTGTTCAAACCCCGGAACATTGGGGTAGATTGGGTGCGGTTGATCCAGTCCACCAAACGCTTTGGCAAAATCGAGATGGTTTTGTGGCGAGATGTGCTGATTGGGAAAGAAGATGACTTGGTGTTCGAGGAGTGCTTGATAGATGGCGTTGACAATCGGTTCCGTCAACGGCTGGCTTAGATCGACTCCACTGATTTCGGCACCAATAGTCGGTGTAATTGGATTGATAGATAGTCCACTAAATGTTTTCATTTTGTTCCTCATCCTATTATATTATTAGAACCGCAGAGCAGTAGGTACGTCTCGTATAGCATGGGACGTACCTACTGCTCTGTGATTGCAGTCTATTGTGTATTAGGATCAGCTTGTCAGCTTGTCAGCTTGTCAGCTTGTCAGCTTGTCAGCTTGTCAGTCAGTGTGCTGAAGGGCTGAAGGGCTGAAGGGCTGAAAGCTTTTTCCACCTTACCAACTCGTATGACCATGACGTTCTAGGACCTTGTTATAAACATGGATCATTCCCTGTTCACTTAGTGGCACATCTTTGAGAACCTGCTTAAGTTCCTTGCGGACTTCGTTGTCACTATCGTCATCAACCAAGGCGAGACTGACCATCTCTGACAAAAAGGTGTTTAGCTCGTTGAAGCGATCATAGGGCATACTCCCCGTCGGCAATGTGACAATTTCCATCAAAGCGCGAATACCCAAAGGCACATCAATCTCTTCCGGCTTTTGCTTGCTCAACTTTGGCGAAAACGGATTTGTATCGACTGGTTGACCCATCAGGTCTCCGGCGACAATTTCAGCGATATGAGGTGAGAGCTGAATTCCGGTGCGGTGCGTTCCTGTCGCAACAATTAGCCCTGGAATATCGGTTTCACCGACAAATAGGCGGTCAAATTGACTCACGGATCGGAGTCCCCAATCGGTCGATTCAATGGAGGCGGTTCTTAGGGACGTGTTGATTTGGGCCATAATCGTCTCAAACAAGATATGGATTTCGCCAATGCTCGCCCCTTGGTGGGCCGTATATTCGGTTGAGAACTGGTTGGTTGAACCTAAATAGACACGCTGATTTGCTCGCGGTATCAGATGAATCCCACAGGCTAACACACGATTCGGAGTACGAATGCCATAGGGGAAATCAGGTGCTTCTGTCACCGTACACCCTGCACCGCGCCCATAGTAAAGTCTGGGGACGCCCGTCTTTAACCGTAACGACTCGCCTAAAATTTGCTGTGTTTGCGCCCCCGCACAGACCACCACATGGTCTGCTTGCAGTGTACCACTTTTCTCTGTGTTGACCAAAAATGTTTGATTTGTTGGGTCAAGACCTAGAACACGATCATCAATCTGTTGGCAATGACCGCTGTTTTGAATCGCTACCTCAATCGCTGGCAATAAATTGGTCGGATCAACACAGAGTACATCGTTCATCAAAAAGGCGCTTTCTGTGCTAAAACGATAATTTGGCTGTAAGCCTGGCACATCACGCGGATCGAGTTCTTCAAATGTCTCGCCATAAGCCGTCATCTGCTCTTTCATTAAGGCCATCTTGGGCTTATCAAGCCCAACACCATCGACATTGCTGATCACCACGATTCCTTTGTTTTGGAAGATATCCTGACCGGATCGCTCGGCAATCGAATCCAGCCATGCAGGATAGCGACGCAACGCTTGTACCCCCTGATCTAATTTTTCACGGGCTTTTTCGCTTTCCATCGATTCAATCTCGCCAAATGGGTCGATCATGGCGCCTGCCGCATATGATGCAACGCCAAATCGATCTTTTGGGCTAACCAGCGCAATATTCAGCTTATGCTGCACCAGTTCATTGGCAATGCTCAATCCAATCGCACCACCACCAACGACAATAACATCAAAATGTTTTGCTGAAGTAGACATATTGCTTTCCTTTGAGTGACAGTTGGAGTTAAATAGAAATCCAAGAAAATAATAAGGTGAAGTTCAATAGGCGCGAACCGCTTAGGTCGAATTGCACGGGCACGCATACTGGACTTTTTTTCATAAAGGCACTTTTGGATTCACTTACGTAACTCTAAAAAATTTATATAGTAGATAGGTCAAAAAATTGACCACGTGGATATAAACGAAATGATTACGGGCTATATGATTATGGGCTATCGTCTTAGCTATTTTGACGGATTGCCTGTATCACCCGGCCCAAGGCAAGCAGAGAGCTTCCTTGCGATACAACGACAGCCGTCATAAACCCCCACCCCAACAAAAATGTCCCAACCGTACAGAGTGCAGCAGGAATAAAGGTTGCCTTGTAGTAGAGATTCAGGTCGCTTGTGTAATTCTCCACAATGTCAAAGATGCTCGCCAATTGTGTAAGGGTCCCTTGCATCAGGATAATGTGGGCCGTATCGGTGGCAATCGTCGCGGCCCCAGCGATAGAGACAGAGACATTGGCCTGCTTGAGTGCAATCGAGTCGTTAATCCCGTCGCCCACAAAACAGACGGAACGCCCCTCATCTTGTAATGTTTTAATCAAAGCGGCTTTATCTTCTGGCAACACCTCGGCAAAGTAGGTGGGAATCCCCAATTCCTGCGCCAAAAAGCGCGTAGGGGCCTCATAATCACCTGAGATAATGACCATATCCATACCCAAAGCCCGTAAGGCTGCCAGCGTACTCTTGGCTTCGGGTCGAATGGTCGCATGAAGTTCTAAGAGCCCCACAAGTTGCCTGTCGATGGCAACCATCACCACGGAGAATCCCTGTGTATATATCTCGGCTTCCATCTCTTCAAACTGTGCAGGAATGTCAATCGCTTCCGACTGCATAAAGCGTTTGCTCCCTACATGCACCAACTTCCCCTCAAAACTGGCCTTGATGCCATTCCCCACTGTGTAGTGCGTATCGTCGGTCCCATACAATGACAGCCCCCGGTCACGCGCCGCCTGCAAAATTGCCTTGGCGATGGGATGGGTTTGACGCTGTTCTGCGCTGGCCGCATACAACAGCAACTCATTCTCGGATACATTTTCTGATACGTGATTCAAGACATGAATTTGGGCCAGATAGAACTGCTCTAAAGTGAGCGTCCCTGTCTTATCAAAGACAATCGTATCCACCTCACGCAACAAGTCCAACGAGCGGCCATCCTTGATGAGTACGCTGTTCTGCGAAGAAACGTATAGATACGTCAACATATTCAAGGGACCAAAAAGCATCATTCGATAGCCGGGGACATTCCACAAAACGGCCAATGCACCGCTCACTCCTGAAAATGGCAGTGCCAAGCCACTCAGCATCAATGTGGGGACTGACATCTTATCCACAAAGGCAATGGCATCCGACTGGATATTCATGCGGTAGTCGGTGGTCCGATTTAAGGTATCGCCCACTTTGGCGGCCAACGTCTCGGTTCCAGCCTTTTCCACTTGGATAAAGAGCTTGCCGGATAAGACAACCGTTGCCGCAAAAACCGAATCACCCATTCCTTTTTCAACAGGTTGTGATTCACCTGTCAAGCGTTGCTGGTCAACAAGACCAACACCAGAGACAATCGTGCCATCAATGGGTATCATTTGGCTGGTAGGAACCACCACAATATCATCTATCTTCATCTGTTCAAAGGGAATTTCAACTTCTAAGTCGTCAAGCAATATCCATACATGATGCGGCTGTTCACCAAATAATTTGACCAGCCGATGCATGGAATGGTCTTCTGTCTTGGCGATCATGAAACGAATGGCGGTTGCAAACCAGTTGGCGATGGCCGCCGCAACCACCAACCCACCCAGTAAAGCAACTGTCACCACGAGCGCATCGATCACATTCACGGTCACTCTTTTTTCATGAACAAGTGCCTTATAGGATTCTTGGTAAAAGCTGATCATGCAATAAACTTGGCAGACCGCACTGAGTAGAAGCAGCAAGGGCGAGGCCATGAGGCTACCCACAACGGCGACAACCAACCCCAAAGACATTAGACGCAAATTGAGCAGGACCTTTTTGGTGACATCGCTTGATGCTACTGGAGCGGATTTGACTTCGCCATCTCTTTGCAGAAGGCGACCGGATATGGTTTTATTCAGAGTACCCTGCAAAAATTGTTTTGCCCTAAACGAAATTGTTTTTTCTGGACCTTCATTGTTGCAATCTAGCACGTCAATAAGTCGCATTCGGGGTTTGGGGCGAGTTATCTGTTGTAGGTTGAAGAGAGCGTTTGGCATTAAAGTGACCTCACCATATACGATAAATTGAGGTTGATTGGGTTAACCTGCAACAGGTCTGATTGCAATAGTGCCACATCTTCTGCCATAATCAGGCACTCCTTTGTCTAAATCAATCCGTAAGGCGAATCTACAAAATAAAATACCCACACAAATCGTAGGGCGATGAGATGCAGTGGCTTATGCTTTTCAGTGTACGGATACTTCTACCCCCTTGCACTTCATGGCCTACTGGGTATTAATTTTTGTGAAATGACCTGAGAAATTTTATTTGGTTATTATAGTATACAGTATGGATAGTAGTAATACAAGGGGCAAAAACGGTCAATCTCAACCTGAATGCAATTGTAACCCTTTGTACGTCTTTGTTTATACATTTTATCGGCGTAACGTATCCAATTCGTCCTAATTTACGTTAAAAAAGCGTATCAATTTTTTTGAAAAATGTCCTAACTAGCTTACAGTTTTTTTACGTACAATTTATTCAGAAAGCGGGGGACTGTCTACCTTGTTCACCATAAGTGAATTTTGAGGTGAATTTTGAGCAATGCTTTACCTAATACCACATGGTCTTATCGACTACGTTACGCAACTCTTCACCCGCCGCAAAGCGTCGCGCATTGTCCAAGAACAACTCAAACCAGCGGTCGGGGATGTTTTCGGCTTCATGCACAGCGATGTGGGGTGTCAATATCACATTGGGCAGTGTCCACAGTTTATGCTCGGATGGCAACGGCTCGGTCTCATAAACATCCAGCGCACAGCCAGCAATCTCACCCGTCTCCAACGCCGCTACAAGGTCATCCAGCTTTGTTGTCGCCCCTCGGCCAATGTTGATAAAGTAGCCTGTCTCTTTCATCAGCTTGAAGCGGTCGGCATTCCACATGCCCTCAGTGTCTGGTGTATGCGGTACTGTCACTAGCACAAAATCGGCTTGCGGTAGCAGGCTATCCAACTCGTCAGGGCTATGCTTTTCGACGTGCGCTACAGGGTATTCCCAGCGTGAATCTGTACCAAGGACACGCATCCCACAGGCATGGCAGAGCTTGGCTGTTTCGTGGCCGATACCACCGACGCCCACAATCAGTGCTGTTGCCGTCGTCAGATCAATGTACTGACTTTTGCGTGCATCCTTATCCCAACGCGAAGCCCGTTGTGCATCCATGTAGTAGGGCAATCCCCGCGCCAGTGCCAACACAAACATAAGGATGTGCTGGGCGATATGGTCATTGTAGACTCCACGCGGGTTACAGATGGTGACTGGGTGCGTGACCAGTTCTGGATAGTAGAATCCCTTGGGTGGGCCTGCCTGTGGGCTTTGCAGCCAGCGCAGTTTCTCGGCTAGTGGCAATAGCTCTGGCGATATCCAGCCAAATACAGCATCGGCATCGACAATGTGACGACGTACATCGTCCTCATCTTCCGCAATCACCACTTGGTATGCTGGAATTTCGTCAGCGATGATTTGCGCCCATTGGGTCACGGTTTCTTTGTGTGGTGGTAGCATGACAAGTTTTGGCATTTGATAGTCTCCCTTTTGTGAAAATTAATTTTGTCGTCTCGTAAGATTGGTCCAATGGATTGAGATATAGACTCAAATTTTGAAATTTTTATAATATATCACAAACAATTGGACCAATCTAAATGTCTCTAAAACTAACCTAACTATACGACAGCCCAAAGCCAAATGCAAAGAGCGGATTTTCGGAATCTGATGGCATATCTTCGCGCTGATTACGCACCGCCTCCATCGACGACGGCAGTTCAAAGGGTAGTTTGCCCGTTGGGTTGAAGTTGCCAAAGATGACATCGAGGACCGCCGTATCATTGGCCCCAAAGTTGGCGACAAGCCCGACACATTTCTCTGCAATTTCAGGAATGACAGCCGCTCGTTCCTGATAAATATCGACAATTGTTGGCACTTTGTCCAAAATTGTCAGAATGCGTTCCTTCTCTTCACCCTTGAAATCGAGATCGCCTGCATGGAAGAAACGCTCTAAGAAGCCTTCACGCGGCTCATAGGGTGTGTCCAAACGCAGAATGGCAAAATCAGCCTCTTCCGGCGTTTCCACCACCTGTGCATATTGACCAGCTACCTCGGCATCCATATTTTCGACGTAGAGTTTGGGTGTATCCCGAAGAGGTAATGTCAGCCCATTCTCAGCCTCAGCATTTTTCAACAGCACAATCGACTTCCGCTGCGCCAACTCACCTGCTGCCATGAAATCATCGTTGCCGACAATGGCAAGTGCTTCTTCTGTATCCACATACGGGTTATCAAACAACCCCAGACGGAATTTGTCACGCAGGATACGACGCACAGATTCATCCAACCGCGCCTCATCTACCTGACCACATTCCACCAATTCGATCACAACTTCGGGACATGACTCGCCACCAAACTGGTCTACACCCGCATCCAGTGCTTTCTTGGTCCGATCACCCACGCTTAACTCTTCGACGCCCCAACTTTTGGCCTCGACCATGACATTACCATCGGGCGTTGTGGCCGCAGTCAGCAGCTTCCAGTCGGTACAGACCACACCATCGAAGCCGTAGCGATTGCGCAACAGATCAGTGATGACATATTTGTTAAAACTAAAGCCAACCTCTTCCACGGGCTTGCCTTCATGTGTCAACCCAACAGGCATGCCATAATAGGGCATAATCTGCGCTGTCCCCGCAGCAAACGCACCCTCAAAGGCAGTCATATGATAGTCGAAGTTGTCCCCTGGATAGACCTGCTCCTTGCCATAATGAAAATGGGCATCCTCGCCATTCATCTGTGGGCCGCCACCAGGGAAGTGTTTGGTCATGCAGGCCACGCTATCTGCCCCCAACGTCTCTCCCTGAAATCCCTTGACATAGGCCGCCGTCAACCGTGACGATACCTCAGCATTTTCACCAAACGTGCCGTTGATACGTCCCCAGCGTGGCTCCGTCGCAAGGTCCGCCATCGGATGCAGAGCCACACGGATGCCCACCGCTGTATACTCTTGGCGCGCAATATCACCAAACTCTTCCACCAAATCGGCATCACCAATCGCCCCCAACCCAATCGGCTCCGGCCATTGTGAAAATGCACCGGCAAACATACTGGTCGCCGGATTATTGCTAAAGGAGTGGCGTGGGTCGGATGAGATGGTGACAGGAATGCCCAGTCGTGTACTCTCGGCCAATACTTGCAGTCGATTGTGCCACTCTGTCATCTCTTTAGGTGGGGCAGCAGCCAATACGTTGAAGTGATTCATGCGTTGCTCAATCACCATTTTGTTGGTGAAGATGGGCATCATCATGCCGGGACCGTTTTGCAGTGTCCCGTCGGGGTTCATGCCGATCATGGTATGGAACATCAGCCCTGCTTTTTCCGCGACAGTCATCTGATTGAGCAGGTCCTCAATACGTTCTTCGATGGGCAGACGTGTATCCTCGTATGGGTCTAAGCGACCATTTTTGTTGAGATCACGGAATTCGTGACCATTTTCAGTCAGTGTTGGTGCTGTATTTGTTGTCATATAAATTTTCTCCTGAGTTGTGAATGATAAGTTTGTAATGATGTGTAGTTTATGGAGGTAGGGCTACTCGCCGTGAGTATTCGCTGGTGTATAAAGTTGTTTGCCTAAAATTGATAAAGCTGTCATCACATCATCAAAGTGAGCGTATTTTAGTAAAATTTCATAAAGGTGAATAGCGTCTCTGATGACGGTACGCAGGTATTCGCCCAGAACGTAATGAGATGTAATAAGCCTATATCCACTAAGCTCTGTGTAAAGAGCTGCTTGGCGTTTTCGATTGCCAAGGACACGTTCAATCTGAATGGTTGTTTCAAGAAACTGGGCGATATGCTTCATGCAGCACTGCCGCCTGCCCAAGCATGTCTTGGACAAGATTTTGTAGACGCGTTTCGGCACCTTCTGCCTGGAGTTGCTGTTGATCTTGGTATACGTCCCAAGGGACAAGGACAAGGCGAGGACGGTTACGGTTGGTGACAACAACAGGGCTGTCTTTTTCTGCAATTTTGTGAAACAACGCAGGAAAATCATGGCTAATCTCTGTGAGACTCATGGTTTGAGACATACTTTTTCCTCAACATATTCTGAAAAATTTCAAGCTATTTATACACTGAAAGGTTTGGCAATGATAGCATGAATTGGTCAGAGGAACAAATGATTTATCCTAAATTCAAGTAATAACGTGTATGTTTGCGCTCACCTTCTCGATACAGTGCGCCCTTGGAAACCAAATCTTGCAAGTCACGCGTCGCTGTTGCGCGTGATGTCTTGGTGATGCGAATGTAGTTGGTTGCGCTTAGTCCACCTCGAAAACCGTCAACGCCTTCACGAAACATGCGCGCAAGCAGCTTCTCTTGGCGTGGATTGAGTTGCCCACGTAGCCTATCATACAGCTTTGTTTTGGCAATCAAAAATTCAACCTGCTGTTGTGTATACTGTTGCGCTGCGAGAATGGTGTGGGCAAAATAGACAAGCCATTCGGTTATATCAAGCTGTTGATTTGCCTGCGCCAACGCCTCATAATAGGCATTTTTCTCGCTTTCGATGGTGTGTGCTAAGGCCAGCAGTGTTGGTTGACCAAGTGATTGGGCGAGTGCTTTTTCAGCAATCGCGCGGCCAATGCGCCCGTTGCCATCTTCAAAAGGATGAACGCAGGCAAAGTAGAGATGCGCAATACCTGCGCGAATCAAGGCTGGTTCGGGATTGGGTTGGTTAAACCATGACAGAAAACGATCCATTTCATTTTGAACTTGTGCGGATGGCGGCGCTTCAAAATGCACAATCACCCTATCCCCTCTGCGGGAAATGACACGCATTGGCTCTGGATGGCTGCGATAGAGGCCAATATCCTGGACACCAAGTCGTTGATTCATCAACATGCTGTGCCAGCGATAGAGTCTCTCATGGGTCAGCGGCTCGGCAAACGTGTGATACAGATTTGTCATCATCTCGGCAATGCCCTGCTCTGCTGGTGAAATACCACGCGTGTCTGTATTGAGGCCAAATTGTTGACGGATGGAGGATTGAACGCTCGCCCGATTGAGATACTCACCCTCAATCTCTGAGGTTTTGATGGCCTCGTTGCTGATGAGATCAATCGTGAGCGTTTGCTTGTCCTTTGCATCCAGATGATGTAATGTGCCAAGAAGAATGCCAGAACGATGGAGCAGTTGCGATTCAAATGGCTGCAACACTGCACTATCGTATCTGAAGGTCGGCCAATCTGGCTGTTGCCAATTCCATCTCATGAGTTATAAAAACCTCCTCTATAACTCATCATACGTCGATTTTTGAGTTATAGCAAAATTTATTTTCCCTATTGACATCCTTGTTGATCTATGCTACCCTCAAATTAACAATAAAATATCAAAATGGCGATGAGAAGGATATGTTGCCAAGTAGGTTGATAGTCAGAGAGTGATGCATTTGCTGTGAGCGTCATTATCAATACCTTGGAACAACGACACCTTTGAGCCGACTGGGGAATTGGTTTAGTAACCATAGTAGTCAGTTTCCGGGTTGCGCCCGTTATTGCGCAATGATTTCTTTGAGATTTTATCAAATGAATCAGTAGAGGCTTCTTTTTGAAGCGAAAAGTGGTGGCACCACGAGTGGCTTTTTGGCCCTCGTCCTCTTATGAGGGCGAGGGCTTTTTGATTTCTAGCGAGTAGCGAGTAGCGAGTAGCGAGTAGCGGGGGGGGGGGG
>JBCCFC010000049.1:0-21503 GCA_039029935.1 Chloroflexota bacterium | reverse complement strand
CACAGATTGGTTATCTGTGACGCAGGTAGCCTACCTGCGATACTGTCCTTTGTTTTCCACTTGAGAACTATCTATGATAACGAACTTATCGATTGATGCTTTCTGATTAAGTAAACCCAAATAAGTAATTAGATGTAAAATTGAGATTGAACTTAAAGCGGTATCATCACCACAGATACCAAGGAACCACAGATTTTTTGTTATTTTTATTTTGAGCGAATTTTTAACAACATTAGTGCTAATTATAAGTAAGCCCAAATATGTTTTTAGAAATAAAGTCCAGTCAGCACGCCCCGTGCGGGTCGAATCGCACGAGGGCGTGCTTACTAAACTATTTCTAATTTCTTTTTTGGGTTTACTTATGAGGTATTCGAGCGCAAAAAGTCATTATCTGTGGTTCCCTGGTATCTGTGGTATACAATTTATCCTTATCATTTTGATTTAAAAACTTTCTCGGTTTTACTTAAGAGGATATATGTGTTTCGATAAAAAAAGTATGGCAAATTTAAAAAAGTGTATGGAGTTTCAGTTTTACCTTATCTTGCAACAACGCTACTATCCTTAATCCACTACTTCATGCTTGCTCAATCGACGGGTTTTTTCAATCTCATAGGGTAGCTGAATCGCCTCAAATTTTTCAATCGCGGTCCCGAAAGCGGTCTGTGCCTCTGCATGATTCCCTTGTACCTGATGTAATTGTCCCATGGCGCGCCACGCATAGCCACCCAGATAGGGGTCTTCATACTGCTCGGTCCAGCCAATGGCATCACGCAGACGAATCGCCGCAAGGTCCAACTTTCCACCGTGTAGCAAAATTTCACCATGTGTGCGCAATGCTTCGGGAATCAGACGAGGGTCTTCGGACTCCAGAATCGTATTCACCAACCCTTCGGCCTCATCCAAATTGCCCAATCCCAATTTGGCTTCGGCTAAGATTTGGATGGCAATATTTTCTCCGGTTGGGTAGTTGACCGCTCGCAGTTGGGACAGCACCTGTTGCGCCAGTTTGCTGGCCTGTGCATGGTCCCCAGCCAAATTGAGTTGGTTGGCGTGGTTGGTGTCACACCCAATAATGGAGGTAAATTTACCAATTTGTTGATAGCCAGCCTTTGCCTGATCATAGTAGACCTGCGCATTGTCAAACTGTCCTAGATAGCCGTATAGCACTGATAACCCATTGCATGTCTTGGCAATCGCCTCGGTATAGTCAAGCCGTTGGGCAATCTCTAAGGCAGACAGAAAATATTCAATCGCCTCTTCATATTCATTGTTGCGCAGCTTGACCGCCCCCCGAAAATACTTCACCTCATAGTCGGCCAAATCCGCTTCATGCCAGGCACGGTCAATCGCTTTCTCACGCAAATAGCTCCAGGCAATGCCCTTATGGATATGCGCCAGACGCCCCTCAACCAACATATCCGCGGTCTGCATCGCCTGTTGATAGGCATTGCGCGCTGCTTCAAAATCATGCAAGTCGATCTGAATACTGCCAATAATCTCGTTGGCCTCGACTGTCGCCGCAGATGGAACCACAGGCGTTTGTCGAATCATCGACTGAAGATCAGACAACGCTCTTGGCGTATCCCCATGTAGCTGATCAAGACGGGCACAGGCACAGTCCAGCATATCACGCACCTTGCGCGTTAAATTTTTGTTTTTGAGCGGACGCAAAATGGTCAATGCCTTCATCCCTTGCCCTTGGTTGATTTCTGTCGGCTGATACTCATGCCACAGCCCAATAGCTTGGTCTGGATTATCTGCCTCAATCAAATGGTACATGGCATCGGTATATTGACCGCGCTGCTGGCGGATGTCCGCTGCATTTTGATGCAGTTGGGAAAGTTTTTCATAATCGCCCAAGTTGGCAACGATCATCTGACGATAGGCAGGCAATAAACCAACGCCACCACGCCCATCATCTTGGATAAGCCTTCGTCTGACCAATTGATTGAAGGCGATAATCGTCTCTTTTTGTTGCCAAACATCCGATGGTGCAGGTGTTGGAAAAACAGAGATTTGTAGTAAAATTGACCGCTCTGCCTCTGAAAGTCGTTGTACAATACGCGTAAATAGAAATTCTAGCGAGGTCATGAGGCTGAGTTCGTCGAGTAACGCTTCTGTCGATTCCCCCGTATCTGTAATGGAAATAAACAACTCCAGCATACGCGGATTCCCTTGTGTATAGTCAGCCAATCGTGTATGGTTATCCGCATTCAACTGAATGTTATGCCGCTCCAGCATCTGTCGAATCGCCGAAGAGGATAGCCCACGCACTTCATGATAGGCATCCGCTGCAAGTGTGACCTGCTGCCCCATATACAGGATAGGCGCCATTCCTTGCAAGCTGTTTAGAAACGTAATCATTTGGGCGTGGTCGCCACGCTGGGCTGGGTCGAGCATATCAACTTCATCAATACAAAGGAGGGGCATTTCTGGCCCAAGTTGGCTTAAGTCATGGCTGATGAGGTTTGATAGAAAATTAAATTCAACTTGCCCGCCTGTCGCAACAAGCTCTTGCCATAACGTTGAGACACCTTGCTGATGGAGAAAATAGCCCAGGTTGAACAATAATGTGCCAAGCTGGTCGGTAAGATTTGGATAAATTGTAAACCAAAATACATGATTCTTATGCTTGTAGATTTCCTGCCAACGTCCCGCGAGATGATTGCCTAATGTTGTTTTCCCTGAGCCACCTAGTCCCGTCAGCGCAACGGTCTGCCATTTTTTCTGCAACTGCATCTGTAATCGGTCAAGGCAAAGCTGGCTTAATTTCTCACGCTCGACCAAATCTTGGATTGCGTGTGTTGTCTCCAAGCGCAATGCGGGCCGGATATGTTTAATGACGATAGCGGCAAGTTCACGAATCGATTGTTTTTGATGCTCATAATATTGCGCTTTTTCATAGGGTGACAGATCAATCACAACCGCTGCCTTTTTGCCTTCTACAAAACGCATCCGCAAAATATCACGGTGGATGTTATCGGTCATTTCATCAATGGCATCTCGGAGAATTTCTTGCAGAATATGACCACGTTGCGTTGTATTGGTAGAATCTAGGTTGATTTGGTCGGATTTGAGGTAATTGCCCAAAATATAGGGCGCAGCTAGCGGTGATTGCTCCCCCAATAGTTTGGGTTTTCGATATTGTTTCAGTGCTTGTTCCACTGTTTTTTCAAATGACAATCCTGCTGGTTTTGCTTTTGCCATGACTTGATTCCTATGCTATACCATAAACATCATCAGACATTTTTGTCTGAATTCCAGACCTTTTTCTGTTTAGTACGTCTATAATCTATATTCTAGGTAGTATATCGGCTTAATCGTACATCGTATGGTACTCGTAAGGTAATAGTACGCAAATAGCCAACTAGCCTTGTCAACCATATCATCTCAGGAGTAAGAAGACATCATCATGTACAGAGATCAACAATCAAACACACATCCCAGATTTCATTGCGGGCAGAATGAGTTTGTACATTTGCCGACAAAACGCTCCCGAGACACAACCTTGCGCAAGCAGTCTCCTACCCCAAAGACAAACAGGTTGCCAGAAAATAGGTTGCCAGAAAACAGGCTACCAGAAAAAAAGCTGTCAGGGGGATTGTATAGGACCCCTGTCTCTCTCCGTCTATTGATCCTTGTGCTATGTCTATTTCTCGGTACATTTTTGTTGATGGATTTTTCTGCGCGCAATCAACTGGCTCAGGATCAACAATCAACATGGTGGCCCTTTGATGCGATGCAGGCACGTGCAGACACAAAACTGTTGGTCAATGCTCCCCAAGCCGTATTTGATTGCAGCACCGTAACCGAAATTCCAACGACAGAGTGTGAGGCTCTTGTCGCCCTCTACAACAACACAAGCGGGGCGAACTGGACAAGTAACGATGAATGGCTGGGTTCAACCACGCCTTGTAACTGGCAAAATGTGACATGTGTTGGGTCTAATGTCACGCAAATCTCTTTGCCGAGCAACAATTTGTCCGGGACAATCCCCTCCGAAATTGGGAACCTTTCCAATCTTACCCTGCTAATCCTCACTGAAAATCGGTTACGGGGTTCCATCCCAACGAGTTTGGTCGGGCTTATCAACATTCCCAACAGCACAAATTTCAACATCGACAAAAATCTTTTGTATGTTGATGAGGATGACTCACAGGCAGCATCGCTGCATTCCTATCTGACAGCCAAAGACCCCGATTGGGCAGATACCCAAACGGTTGCGCCTAGTGGGGTTACAGTCACCCAAAATTTGACCACAACCATCACAATCACATGGAACGCTGTCACCTATCAGGAGAGTGGATATTTTGAGGTAAGCTATGCGACCAATGCCAATGGCCCCTTTACCGTACACGGGACGACATCCGATAAGGGGATACTGAGTTATGTCGCGGATGGGCTAGCGAGCGGTACAACCTACCACTTCCGTGTCCGCACCCATACCAGCAGTCGCACACTCTGGAGTGACTACAGCGATGTGGTTTCTGCAACAACGGTTGGCCCGATCACACCTGTTGATACCCCAACGCCCACATCTACATCAACATCAATACCAACCCACACGCCTACCCATACACCCACGCACACCCCAACACAGACACCTGCTGGGACCAATACCCCGACACGTACACCCACACCCGTTCCTGTGACGCTGGACAACTTTGCCTGCTCACTGGTTACAGACATTTCGGAAAACGAATGCAATGTCCTCGAAACGTTTTATAACAGTACCGGGGGAGCGAACTGGACAAACCGACGTGATTGGTTGGGGAGTGCAAATGCTTGTAGCTGGTATGGAGTCACATGTGATGGAGATGGCAATATCATTGCCTTGGATTTGAGTCGCAATCAACTGGCAGGGACAATTCCCGCAGCCATTGGCAATTTGTCGACGCTCACAACGCTTACATTAAATTCAAATGATCTCAACGGCACAATTCCCGCTGAGTTGGGCAATTTATCCCAACTCACCGATCTAAACCTCGCCTATAACCAACTCAGCGGCAGTATTCCCACTGAATTGGGCAACCTTGCTAGTTTAACACGTCTGGTTCTCGATTACAATCAGCTATCTGATGCAATTCCATCCGCGCTAGGGAACCTATCCAATCTAACAGAGTTGCGTCTATCAGGTACATTGGTCAATGGCACAATTCCAGCCCAACTTGGCAATCTATCCAAGTTAATACGCCTGCATCTATCAGGCAATCAACTCAGTGGCGCAATCCCCAGCGAGTTGGGCAGTCTATCCATGTTGACCAAACTCTACCTCAATTCCAATCAGCTAAGTGGAAGTATCCCTCCTGAGCTAGGCAACCTGTCCAATTTGACAGATTTAGCCCTAGATCGCAATCAACTGAGCGGAAACATCCCCACTGCGCTAGGCAATCTGAGCAATCTGGTCTGGCTACGTCTCAACCTAAATCAACTAGATGGCACAATCCCAACCGAATTGGGCAATCTGACAAAGTTGTTAGGGCTACGGCTGGATTACAATCAACTGGAAGGCACAATGCCTTCCGCACTCAGCAATTTATCGGGGCTGATTTTATTCAACATTGGGTATAATCGCTTAGAGGCATCCACCAACGATACCGCCCTCACAACATTCCTCAGCACGGAAGACAGTGATTGGGCACAGACCCAAACGGTTGCGCCCGGCAATCTTTCTATCACGGCACAGAACGCCGATACCATTTCGGTCAACTGGACACCCATTTCATATCAGAGTGACGGCGGCTACTATGAAATCAGTTATTCACTCAATCTGAGTGGTCCATATACTGTTCACGGCGTCACCACAGATAAGAGTGGTAGTACATACACCCTTGATGGTTTAAATCCAGAAACATCCTACTACATACGAGTGCGCACCTATACACCTGCGCATGACAGTCAGCAAAACGATTTATGGAGCGATTACGGTTCGGGCGCGATTGGCACAACCATTGATTATACGCCGACTCCGACCAATACGCCAACCTCAACGCCGACAGTGACAGCGACACCAACGATGACGCCCACTGTCACAATGCTGCCCACAGAAACACCTACGGTCACGCCGACGGCAACACCCGTGTCACATCCGTTGGTGCTCATCTATGCGGTCTTGGACAATAATCTCAATGATGATTGGTTACGTCTTTGGGATTCCGTTGAAAACGGTCAAACAGGCAATACGGTGACGTGGTTACTGGTGGACCGTTTGGGGCTGGATCCCAACGGTGAGAGTAATGCTTATCTATATAAATTTGAGAATGGCACACCAACGGTGGAGCGTTGGCGTACAGATAACACGGCAAGCCCAGATTCGCTCTATGATTTTGTCTATTCAGGCATGACAACATACCCACATGCGAGTACGGTTACGCTTTCACTTATCGGTCATGGCGGCGGCTGGGGTGCAAATAACCTTGCCAATCAACCACCAAGCTGGCTGGACCAACCACCGAGTTGGTTAGACCAACCGCCAAGCTGGCTGGACCAACCGCCAAGCTGGCTGGATCAACCACCAAGTTGGCTAGACCAACCACCAAGCTGGCTGGACCAACCACCGAGTTGGCTGGACCAACCACCAAGCTGGCTGGACCAACCACCAAGCTGGCTCGATCAGACTCTTGACAATGATGGTGTCGATACCGAACGTGCCTATCTAAGCGGCATGTTATGGGATGATACCAGCAAGGAGGCAGACGGCAGCACGGCCCTCTCGGTCAACGAATTGGGGTTCATGCTTCGAGTGGTTGCTAATTTAACAGGCCGGAAGATCGATCTGCTTTACTTAGATGCATGTTCAATGGGTAGTGCCGAGGTTGCCTATGAAGTACGCAGCAGCGTCGATTATGTATTAGCATCACCCAACACTGCTTGGACATCGTTTTCTTATAGCGAGCTGATTCCCAGCATTACATCTGACATGACCGGGGAACAAATCGGCTTAGAATGGCTGCGGATTGAGTCGGAGCTATTGAACAAAGCGGAAGACTATCCCTATACACTGTCCCTGATGAACCTTGCCCACAGCGAATCGCTGATACAGGCGATGAATACATTTGCCACCGCGCTAACAGGTATCTTGCCGGATAGCCGCGATGTATTGCAACGTAGTGTAGAATCTGCCGAGCGCTATGAAAGCAATTATGATGGCAGCATTGATACCGTTGATAATTATTATGATCTGGAAAGTTTGGTGCTCACAATTCAAGAGGCGTTTTCGACCAGAAGTGATGTCGTTGACGCTGGCACAGGGGTCCTAACTGCATTGGATAACTTCTTCATCCCGTCAAATCCAGTCCATTATGCCAGCAGAAATGGCGAACCTTGGCTCTATCCTGGGCAAACATGGTCGTGGACAAGACCGCGTGTTTCTATTTATGCACCATTGCTTGCGGATGAAGCCAAACGATCCTATTATGATGAATTCAACCTGAGTTGGAGTCGGTTTGGTCAGTGGGATGACTTTTTGAATGCATTCTGGTCAGATGGTGAAGCTGATGGTGGTGTGATTGCAGCCAATGCACAGCAAAATAGGTTGCCAATTTGTTATACCACAACCGAGTGTGAAGAGTTGGCGCAACCGATTGTGGTTGAGGAAGAAAATTTGCCAGAAGCTGCGCAAGAAGTGACCGAGGAAGAGGCTGTTCCCGTACCAGCAGAGGATGCGGAACCGTTTGAACCGAGTAGACCGACGCCCACGCCTATACCAACATCGACCCCGACGCCCACTGCAAGCGCAGAGGTTGTGGATGCACCCAACGGTGTAACCTCAACGCCAACCCTATCACCAACGGCCACAGCAACTGCGACACCGATTGCGACACTGACTGTGACACCGCTTGCCACCCCAACGGCCACAGCGACCCCACAACCGACAACCACGGCAACTACTATCGCGCTGCCAACGATGATCCCAACATTGACGCCAACATCGACACCGACATCGACACCGACGGTAACAGCGTCCCCAACGGCAACTTTGGCGGTGATTCCTGCAACAGAGACAGCGACGACCATTCCATCAGCGACAGTAACGCCAATCACGCCTGCGCCTGTCAGTTCAGCAACTGTGACATCGACACCAGACGTCGCTACACCGACATCAGAGCCGATTATACCGTTAAGTGACCCGTCCGTGCCACTAACGCCACCTATCATCCGTATGCCAGTACAAGTGCCGGGGCAAGTGGGTAAAACAGCCTACGTTGGCATTGACTTTGAAGCGCAAGACAACCAGATTACCGCCGTGCGCTTTACAATTGATTTGGACACGACCTGTCTCCACTTTGATCCAACCGATAGTGATGGCGATACCTACCCTGATGTGGTTCATTGGGGGAATCTGGCAGGCTTCTACCCTGTGGTTCAGTATGATAGTAACAACATTGATGGTGAACTGACAATTGAGCTATTCTATCCATTGGAAGAACCACGTGTGCTGCGCAAGGGTCGTCTTGCGACACTGGCACTTTCTGTCCTGGATACATGTGCGGTAGAATCGGGTTCATCGGTGATCATGCCTGTCACCTTTGCCTCACAGGAGCAAACTGCCTTTGAGAGTGTCACAGGCCAAGCCATTGTAGGCGATATGATTGACGGCTCTGTCGAGATTTTTGCCAGTGATGCTGTGCTTCCGGGGGCAGGTGACTGTAATAATGATGAGGCGGTGAATGCGGCTGATTTACTCTGTCTTGCCAATGAACTCTTTGATGATGATAGCACGAGTGCGGTCCAGGCCATGCGCACCAACTATGTGTCGGGGCAGGGTGCGGATGCCAACCAAGATGGCGTGATTGCTGCCAACGATGCACTTTGTATGGTGCGACTCATCTTTGGGCAGAGCTGTGGCACCACTACATTTAATGTTGAGTTGTCCACAATGGTGACAGCCTCCGCTTTAGAGAGCATAGATAACGAGAGCATAGAGTACATGGCGCAGATGCCAGCGGCAACAAGCCAAGAACCCGCACAGATGCCATCGCTGACCATTGTGAAGCCAAGCTCAGTGCAAGTCGGAGATGTCATTGATGTTCAGATTGAGTACGCAGGCAATAGCGCAGGCATCGGTGCAACGGCATTCTCAATTGTCTATAATGAACAGTGTATGGTGTTTGATGACACCGATGCCAACAACGATACCTTGCCGGATGCGGTCACAATTCATGCTGGGTCCCTATTTTTGCAGCATATCGGCGTTAATCCAAACACGGTGGGTCAAAACACGGTGGGTCAAAACGCGGTGGGTCAAATTGACATCGCGCTCTATCAATTGTTGCCACCATTGCAAACAATGACCGATGGCACATTGGCGACCATCCGCTTTACAGTAAGATGCGATGATATTTCTATTCGCTTTGCCGATCAGCCGGCCCTCTCATTTAGCACGCTTTCAGGGCAGAGTGTTGCAGGGACAAGCCAAGATGTGCCAACAGCGTTCCAAGAACGTAGTCGGATTTTCTTGCCTGTTGTGAGTCGGTAAGGGGATACATTTGGACATGGTTCATAGGGATTGACAAAATCTCTGTTCACTCCTTATGAACCATATTGGAAATAGGAAAGCCAGTCAATAGACTGGCTTCTTTTGTATTGGAAGTAGAGGCATTGATAGTAACGTGTTGGCCGTTCGGTAGAGAAATTAGTATCATGTATTTTTGACGCGCTACCTTGCTATTTGCTATACTAATATCAAACATATGTTTGTCATCACATAGGAGTATTGCATGGCAAGACGAAAATCTACGTCAAAATCAAAAGAACAGGATAAACAAGCGAAGCAGAAACCTCAAAAGCAGGATATAGGAACCAAAGAAACAAATCGTGTCCAAAATCCGCATGATCAATATTTTAATTGACCCCATTGATTGATGCAAAACTACCGCGTGAAGAGCTATGGCCCCTATTGGAAGCGTCCCTGAGATATCTAGCAGGGCGGGAGAGTAATCGGTTGTCAGATGAGGTTATCAACAACGCACTCAAAACTGTGTTTCAACAAGCAGGAGAGGAAGTTATGATGGAATCAATTGTGGATCGTTGGATTGACCAAGGTCGTTTGGAAGGGATTGAAGAAGGGATTGAAATTGGTCGCCAAGAAGCAGAGCGTGAATTCGAACGAGAACGTGAACAAGAACAACAGAAAACTCTCGCTGGTCATAGAGAAACGATTCTTGGCATCGTGAACCATGCGCTGAAATTGGATGAGCCGGAACAAACCAATATGATTGAGCAGCTTGAACGAATTGATAATGAAGAGACGCTGCGTGACCTGATTAATTCAGCGTTGGATGCCGCTTTTGGTGGAGAGTTCACCTTCTTTATGATGAAATTGATGTTTGAAAGCAGACCTGACAAATCATAATGGTGCATGGGGTTTACTCGTCGTTATTTTTCAAATGGATGTACAAATTTGGCGCACAGACTGAATTCGTGCTATACTTAATCTCTAGATAGTTTGCGCCTGTAGCTCAATGGATAGAGCATTAGTCTTCGGAACTAAGTGTTGGGGGTTCGAGTCCCTCCAGGCGTGCTAGCAAAAAGGGCTAGGTACAATTAAGTACCTAGCCCTTTTTTTATGTCCGTTTACGGCCATCATCAATTTTTAGCTTAACATTATTGACTTTACGAAATGAAGTTGTTATACTAACGGCATGGATTTATTCTCCATAAAAGGTAATGTATTATCAATGTAATTCTTCCTTTTCAACAAAAAATATTATTTTTTCGGTTTAAATTTATTTTATAGCTCATATTTATTCCGACCCAAGAGGCCAAGATGTTTCGGCAAGTCATCAATGTTCGTTTTTTATTTTTGCTTGTTTTTCTACAGATTTTTTTATCTACACAGCTCTTTTTTGCCAACACAGTATATGCAGCCACCTTTGATGTAGACACAACCATAGATGATGCCGCTCTCACGGCTTGTACGGCTGCGGATGCAGATTGTAGTTTGCGTGGTGCAATCATTGCGGCGAATGCTGATACGGATGCGGATACCATCAATCTGCCAGCCGGACTTTATGTACTCACCGTTATGGGATCGGATGATGCAACGGCAGTCGGTGATTTGGATATTACACGTGATTTGACGATTACAGGGGCGGGTCCAGCGCAAACCATTATCAGCGGGCAGTCCTTTCTGGGGTCCAATGCAGATCGCGTCTTTCATTTCAGAAATTCGACAACCGATGTCCACATCAATGGTCTTACTGTCGTGGGCGGTTATCATGGTAGCCGTGGCGCGCAAATTTATAATAACGCTGGCGGGTTTGTGGAACTGAACAATGTTGTTCTGCGTGGTGCTGTTGGGTTTAGCACGGGTGCGCCCATTGTCAACTTTGGAACAAGTTGTAGTTCATCGTCCCCATTTGCCTGTCATTTACGCATCCGCAACAGTGCTATCTTGGGGCACTATGGCTCCAACACGGGCGCAGTTCGCAACATGAGCGACGAGCGCATACTAGAGCTAATCAACGTCACCATTGCCAATACAACACATGGTTCATACGATACGGGCAACCACAATGGGGCAATACGCATCGAAGCAGGAACCGCTGTCCTCACCAATACCACTGTTTTCAACAACCGTCATGGCATTGATATCGAAGATGGTGCCAGCGCAACACTCTACAATACGCTGCTGGTCAATAACGGTGATGACATGGACGGGCGCAATTGCCGTGTCGAGGGGACAGGCGTCATCACGTCGGCAGGCGGCAATTATAGCAGCGATGCCACCTGCTCTATGTTTACGGCGACGGGCGATGTCAATAACGGCGGCGACCCTGGTTTGAGCGATCTTACCTATGAAAGCGGCCAAATTGTGGTTCCAGCCTATGCCAACAGCACCATTTTAAATAGTGCGCCAAGCAACTGTCCCGCAGAAGATCAGGTTGGGATGGCACGTGCATCGCCAGCAGGATGCACCATTGGGGCGTATGAGGGGTTTGTCATGCAGCTCACAGTGTCTGTGCCATCTCTCACGGCCAATACCATTAAAGGCGTCACCTTTCGAGATTACAATGCCAACGGTGTGCGTGATCTATACGAGCCACCTGTGACAGGCATCAGCGTTACCGCTTACTTGAATGACCATACTATTGTGAGTCAAGAAACGTCTGGCGCAGATGGTGTCTATCGGCTAACCGTTACGGATACAGAGCAGGTGCGTGTCGAATTTAGTGAGTGGTCAGAGAGGCTTGCTCCCGGTGCGATGGGCAGCAATATGGCCTCCACCGTTCGCTTTGTGGAAAGTCCAACCAATACACTCGATTTACCACTGAGCGATGCAGGGCGATATTGCCAGTCCAACCCTTCGTTGGTCACGAGTTGCTATGTCAGAGGTGAGCAGGATGCCAACCGGGATGTACTGGTGACATTTGACTATTTGTCGGGCGCCAGTTCATTCACCGATGACCCCGTAAACGGCTTTACGCAAGAAGGCAACGCCAACGGTTTATGGAATTATGATCTGCCTGCCCATCCCACGATTGCCAACGACAGTGACATCGGTACAACGTGGGGGCTTGCCTATCAACGGTCAAGTGGTAGGCTTTTCACGGCTGCTTTTCTAAAACGTCATGCGGGATTTGGCCCCAACGGTCCCGGTGCCATCTATCAAATTACACCAACCGTTGGTATCGGGTCAGCCACGCTACTGCTCGATTTGGGATTGGCAGCAGGTACAGATCCACACCCGATAGGGACAGACTTTGGGCTGGACTCAGCCTCATGGCCGCTGGTGGGTCAAAGTTCGTTAGGGGATATGGACATCAGCGACGATGACCAGACGCTCTATGTCACCAACTTAGCGGATCGCGCGCTCTACCGCATCCCCATCACAAACCCATCCGCACACATTAGCATAACCGTGCCACTCACCTTGCCCAATGCCACCCAAGGGTGTGTTCAAGATGATGTGCGCCCTTTTGGGATTGGCATTAACAATGATACAACCGGAGAGACTGTCTATGTCGGCATGGTCTGCACTGCGGCGACAACGCAACTCACCAGCAATCTACGCGCCTATGTCTATGCCTTCGATACCGCCAGCAACCAGTTTGGCACCACCCCGACGCTTGAATTTGCGCTGGATTATGCGCATGGACATGCCCTGTCTAACGACTACCCACTGTCGGGAAAGTGGCGACCTTGGCTCACCGGTACTGTCCCAACGGACATATTGAACATAGAGCAGGTGAATGCCACAACCTTTTTCACCCGTGCGGTCTATCCACAACCCATGCTAGCCGATATCGATTTTATCGACACGGATACAGGCAAGCGCGACATGGTGCTGGCCTTTATGGACCGCTTGGGGCATCAGGTCGCCCCTGACGAGGATTTACCCAATGGCGATGCTGGCAATGCAGATGATAACTTGACCGATGTAGAGCCTGCTGGCGATATTATTCGGGCATGTATGGACAACAATGGCACTTGGGTGATTGAGGCAAATGGCACGTGCGGTTCAGTGACAACGGCGGGCGCGCAAAACAATGAAGGGCTGGGTGGTGGCGAGTATTATTTTGAGGATCAACTCTATAGCTATCACCCCGAAGCCGTCATTGGCGGGTTGCTACAGTTACCAGGACAGTCTGATGTCGCCTACATCGCCTACGATCCCGTCATCTGGAGTCGTGACCTCAACTCGGCGGGTGTGCATTGGGCCAGCAACCAATATGGGACATGGCAGCGTGGCTATCGTATATATGACAACTTAGGTGGCTCAACCGACTTTGCCAAGGCCAATGGGTTGGGTGACTTGGAGGCATTGTGTGAAGCTGCACCGATAGAGATTGGCAACAGAGTTTGGCTTGATGCGGACAGAGATGGCCTTCAGGATGCGCATGAACAGCCATTAGCGGGTGTGGTGGTCAACCTGTTGGCAACGGATGGCACGACCGTGCTGGGTACGGCGGTGACAGATACGAGAGGCCACTATCTATTTTCGTCCGACACAGCGCAAGCCAGCACCACCAGTGCCATCTACAGTCTCAGCACTCTGCAACCCAACACGGCCGGATATAGATTGCAGATAGAAACACCGAGTGGGTATGAACTCACCGTGATTCAAACAGGCAGTGATAGTCGTAATTCGGATGCGGTAGTACTCAATAACAAGCCATCCATTACCGTCAACACAGGCGCATCAGGTGATAATGACCACACATTTGATATTGGATTTGTGCCAGAGATTGTAGACCTCGCCATCATCAAACAGGCTGCACCTACAACCGTCAATGCTGGAAGCTATCTGACCTATACACTCACCTACAGTAACCTGCTTACGAGTGCCGTTGAAAACATCACCATTACCGATTTCTTGCCGACGGATGTCACCTTTCTCGGCCAGCTTACCAATGATCCATCGGCAACGTTGGATAGCGGCAACCCTGCACAACCCACCTGGGCAGTTTCATCACTCCTCACCGATACCACAGGCATCATACGGTTTCTTGTCGCCGTCGATGCCAACTATAGTGGGTTGTTGACAAACACGGTTTCGATTACAACCAGCAAAGACATCACACTCACCAACAATCAGTTCACGATCACCACAACGGTCCTCTATGAAACATTGACACCATCGCTTATCATCACCAAATCACCCCCAACACAAACGATTCAATCCGGAGAAGACGCACAATTTACCATCACACTCGCCAACAACGGGACATCGGCTTTGACCTCTGTCACTGTTACAGATACCTTTGCCTCTGATTGCAATCGCACACTCACAAACTTTGTTGTCAATCAAACAACCCAATACATGTGTACGATGAATGCGTTGACGGCCAGTCTAGTCAATACGGTCTTGGCAGAAGGGATGGACGCACACGGCAATGTCGCTCATGCAACAGATTCAGCCCACGTCACAGTCACGGTGAAGCCGATCACGATCACTGTACCAACAACGGCAACCATCATCAACACCATGACTGTACCCACAACTGTCACGGTTCACAACACAGTGACAGTACAGATACCTGTTGAGATATTGGTCAACAACCCTGTGGAAACGCCTGTCTATGTGCCTATAACCACAACTGTGACATTGACCGAGCCTGTCTTTGTCACGACAACGGTTATTTTGACCGAGACTGTCTATATGACCAACACGGTTATTAATACAGTAATTAACACTGTAACCAATACCATCACCAACATAATGCCCATCACTGTTCTAAAAATCATCACAACGACAGTAACTGTCACACGGCCAGTGATTGTGACACAAACCGCACCAATCACTGTCTTTGACTCGATTACCGTCTTACAATCCATCCCCACCCTATTGACTGTGCCAAACTTGTCTGTCAACCCTACAAACACAGTAACAGAGACGAGTACGCAAGAAACAGGCATTCAGGAAACACCAGCGTTGATACTGCGTGTCTCCGACAATGACGCTGCCATTGTCCCCGGTGGCATTCTCATCTACACGCTCGTCTATGAGAATGAAGGGACGGCAGAAAGCAACGATGTCATGCTCACCATGTTTGTGCCTGAGTACACCTATTTTGATGCCGAGATAAGCACGTCCGGCTGGCATTGCCCAAATGGACGGCAAGCAGGGCAGTCCTGTACGTTTGAGTTGGCGCAATTGCCCCCAGGTGAATACGGATTTGTCCTCTTTGTGGTCCATCTATTGGATGATTTGGATATGAATTCAGTAACAGAAATTAGTGTGAGTGGAATGATTGCTGGCACTGATGCCAATGGTGAAATAATTGTGACGGGCAATGCCCATAATCATTCGACGCCGATTTTGCAACCGACGGCGATTACGATTGTGTCGTTTATGGCAGAGGCAATACAGCAATCTATGCTGAACAATCAGCCGCAAATTGTCGTGTCTTGGCAAACGGGCGTCGAGTTCGACATAGACGCTTTTCGATTATTTCGTGGTGATAGTCCAGACCGTCGTGGTGCTGTGTTGGTCAATTCCGAGCCTGTTGTGGCAAGAGGTGATTACAATGAGTATCAATTTGAGGATAGCGTAGCGGAAGTGACAGAAGGACAAACCTATTTCTACTGGCTGACACGAATTAATAGTCATGGCTCTGTTGACGAAATCGGACCCATCGCTGTCGTTGTAAATCCGCCCCAGCAAAATGTTTATCTACCTTGGATTAGTCGATAAGCGAATGGGTAGGTCGGTATTCGGTAGGTCAGTAGGTCAGTAGGTCGGTATTCGGTCCGTGCCTTGATGACTCGACTGAACACCGACCTACCGCTCACCGACCTACCGAATACCATACCTACTTGCGCTCAAGCAATTTCCTCAATGCCCGTTCCTTAACAACACGGTCACGGATGGCGATGGGAGCAGCGAGATAGCGACGCAGGTTGGCTTCGCTACGGTTTGGTTTATAGAAGTTGCGAAACATTTCGAGTGCAGAGACAGTCTCGTCCGTATATCGCGCAACCACCACAGCTTGCCCAACTTGCACAGCACCCGGCTCTAACACACGGCAATAGAGGCCAGGCCGTTCAGCGTCACGGAAGCGTTTGTCAAAAGTAGCGTCGTCCATCCGTCTTGACAATGTGACACAGGGGATACGCGGTGCGGTGACTTGTAGCTGCACAGTGCCAATAGTGAAGGTGTCGCCGATATTGTACTCTGTACTGACCAAATCGGAGATGGTCAAGTTCTCGCCAAATGTGCCTGGGGCAAGCGCACGTCCTAGCTCCGATACCCACCAGTCATAGTCGGCTGTGCCATAGAGGTAGACCGCTTGGTCAACACCACCGTGATTGCGTTTGTCACAGATGGTATCGCCCGCCAGCCCTTCAGCCGTAATGTCGACAGCGGTGGTTGCTGGCTGTTTGAAGATGCCCGTTTTACCGGATGATTTGGCATTCTCAATTGGTTCGGCTTTGCCGATGTTGACGCTGGTTAGTATCATGTTTGGTCCTCCTATGTGGTGATAACTCAACTGCCGACAGGCTGCATCTCTCTCTGCTCACGCCATTGCCTCACACGCTTCCATACATAATAAACAACAAAAATCAGCAAACCCAACGCTAAAATCGGTAACACTATTGCCAATATTGTGCTGATCACCGACATGATCAGTTCCACCGTCGATACGATGGGGTTGCCTGCACCGCCTGTTACAGCAGTTGACGCCCCGCGCACGGCCACACTCCCCGCCTGTGTCGCTGCAGCGGACCCGCCACCCGCCACCGTTGCCATGCTCCACTGCAAGAAGGGATCAACTTCACCCAGCATTGACGCCGTGACCATAATGCCCGCACCAATAGCCAAGGGTGTTGCCGCCGTATCCAGCACCATGTCTACCCAAGGGATGTAATAGCCCAGTACTTCGACGATGAGCGCAATCATCAGCCCATAATAGGCCAAATCAGAGCCGATCCACTCAAAACCAGATGCGATCTGGTTTAGATACCCCGCACGATAGGCCATGCTCATCCCAAAAAGCGGGACAAAAATACGAAATCCACATGTTGCGCTCAGGCTAATGCCAATGATTAAACCAAAAAAAGTTGCCATTGGTTTGCACCTCCATTTTCTATATCGTGACAAACCGCTTATCAAAACTGAATTCACCTACCAACGATTATATCATAAAAATAGACTGCTCCATAGCAGAATAGAGAATAGCAGCACATGGTGGTATGCCAATCCGTACAAAAACACAACCTGTGGTATACTCATCTCTGTTCATACGCTTGTTTGAGCATTCTTCTATCGTTTTCATAGTTTCATATTAAATGATATTCAAGGAGACCACATTATGTGTGTACCAGCTTGCCACGCTAAAATCGCCAACACTATTTCACGACGCAATTTACTCAAATCAGCACTGCCTGTTGCAGCAGCCACAGTCGCAGCCACAGGGTTGGCCGGATGTGCGGTTCCATATCCCGCAGGACAATCTATGGGACATGATCACATGCCACCAAAGTCCTCTATGCCCATGCAGCTTTCCATCAACGAGGTCGTTGACTTGACGCATACACTAGGTGAAGATTTCCCAACCTATTTTGGTGTTCCGTTGTTGTCTATGGAAACGCTGAATGTGTTGGCAGAGGATGGCTTCAACATGAAAAAATGGACACTGACTGAGCATGTGGGCACACATATGGATGCACCGTTCCACTTTTCCGAAGAAGATACGGCTGATGAAATTCCAGTTTCCAATTTGGTGGGGCCATTGGCTGTGGTTGATATCCGCGCACGTGCCGAGGAAGATGCAGATACACAGGTCACACCAGATGATTTGATGGCTTGGGAAGCCGAGCATGGTGAGATGCCACCCGGCGTGATTGTTGCCATGAACAGTGGATGGGATGAATATGTCAATACCGAGAAGTTCCGCAATGCGGATGATGATGGTGTGATGCACTTCCCCGGCTACCACATTGAGGCAGTTGAATTTTTGCTGGGTGAGCGTGACGCCAAGGGAATTATGGTCGATACGTTGAGTTTGGATCATGGCCCCTCGGCAGACTTTGCCGTGCATTATCGGTGGCTCCCCAGCAATCGCTGGGGAGTTGAGAACGCGGCGAACTTGGGTGCATTGCCCGCATCAGGCGCAACCGTGATTGTGGGTGGGCCAAAGATTGCAGGCGCAACGGGAGGCCCAAGTCGTGTCATTGCGTTGATGTAGGGATGTAGCTAATCATTAATTGTTGAATTTGTGAATTGTTAATGCTTGTGTCCATCATTAACAATTCACCAATTCAACAATTCAACAATTCAACAATTCAACAATTAATAAAGGCAATAATGAATGACAGAACAATCGAATTATGAATTTAGCCAACAAATCAAAGCGGAAGCAGAAGCACTCTATCCACAGCTTGTTGCATGGCGACGGGATTTTCATCAGCACCCAGAGCTAGGGTTCCGGGAGGTACGCACAGCGGGCGTTGTCGCCGAACATCTACAAGACTTGGGGCTAGAGGTGAGTACAGGTGTAGGCAAAACGGGTGTGGTTGCAATTGTCGAAGGCGATGAACCGCTCAACGATGATGCACCGACGGTGATGTTGCGCTTTGACATGGATGCGCTGCCGATTCACGAGATAACAGATTCAGACTATCAATCGCAGACGCCCGGGGTGATGCATGCCTGTGGTCACGATGGTCACACCGCCATTGGTATGGGGGTGGCGCAGTTACTGACTCAAAACCGCAGTGCATTAAAAGGCCGCGTAAAGCTAGTCTTTCAGCCTGCGGAAGAAGGAGATGGTGGCGCATTGGCGATGATTGCCGACCAAGTGTTGGAAAACCCCAAACCCGACGCTGCCTTTGGGTTGCATTTGTGGAGTCAATTGCCACTCAACCAAGTGGTTGTGCAGGCGGGTCCGTTGATGGCTGGTGCGGGGATGTTTGAGCTGATTGTCCGTGGCAAAGGCGGTCATGGGGCACTCCCGCATGAAACGATTGATGCCACGTTGATTGCCAGCCAAATTTTGGTGGCGTGGCAAAGCATTGTCTCGCGCAATGTTGCGCCGACCGATACAGCTGTTGTCACGGTGGGCAGCTTTCACAGTGGCAATGCCGCCAATGTGATTTCCGAAGAGGCGATTTTATCGGGGACAATTCGAGCATATAAACAAGAAGTGTATGACTTTCTGGTCAAGCGTATGAAAGAGATCGCAACAGGTATCTGTCAGGCATTTGGGGCGACCTATGAGCTGTCATGGTCGATCAGTGTACCAGCGGTCATCAACACAGAGGCTGAGGCGGCCTTTATGCATGAGGTCGCCAACCGTATTGTGGATGAAGACCAGATTGTACAGATTACGCCAGAGATGGTGGCCGAAGATATGGCCGAGTTCTTGCAACATGTCCCCGGCTGTTTCATCTGGGTTGGGGCATGGGATACGGCGGGGGACATGCCCGCACCGCATCATAATCCCGCCTTTGATTTTGATGAGCGAATGATGCCGACGGGGGCCGCAATTTTGGCTGATGCTGCGATTTCGTTTTTGGGAAGTCGATGATAATATTTGTTTTAATCATCAAAAAGAAGCGTCTGCATGATGCACAGACGCTCCTCTTTTTACTTACCGTTAACTATACTTTGTAGGATTATCGAGCCACAACTGGTAAATAGCTCTGGCTTGCTATCGGTGCAACATCAACCTGACCATTCACACCCTCTGTTGCTGGTTGTCCATCATTGAACATGAGATGAGAGACGGTTAATGGTGTCTGTCCTTCGAAGTTGCTCTTTGCAGTGGCAACAATGTTGAACAGGACACCATCGCTTTCCAGTTGAGATGTGCCGTAGCTAACCACGCGAATCTCGCTATCGTTGATAATGCCCCGCTCGAAGGCCCAACCATTGTCTTGGTTAACGCTGCCTTCGTGGTTTACACCCTCAAGCTCAATGGTCAGGACCTCTGGATTAAAACGGATAAACAGTTCATATCCCAACATGCCTTTTTGACCTGCATTGGCAACCGTCACGGGTAGATTCACCCCCCCACCTGCGATGGTGGTTACTGATGGCAACGTGACGACTATCGACTGTGTACGTGCTGCTGCAAAGACCGCTAGACCCTGTACCGATGCAGGCCAGTCAAACGTGACATCACCCGCCAGATAGACTTCGTAGTCCTGGTTGGCCTGTGAGTCGCCGCCACCCAGTGAATGAGTCCGCGAGAATGGGGCTGAAATAAACTGTCCAGCAAGTGAATCGGTCAGCGCGGGATCGATGCGATAGAGTGCAATTTGAGCAGCATCAAAACCAGTACATGTCCCATCCTGGGTGACATCACAGACTGTAAGTTGATGTGTGCTAAAGTTGCTCTCATCCTGTTGCACATCGTGTAAGGCGATTTGCACAGAGTCCCAGACGTTGAGCGAATTGCCGATGTCGCCTGTTCTGGCTGGTGTGGCAACATAATCGCCCGACGCCAAGCTGACACTGTAACAGCCATCGTCATCTGTTTCTACCACGGTGTCCTGTGCGCCAGAGAACATGTTGGTGAACGAAATCGGCAAGCCAACGACGACCTGCGAGAAGTCGTGCATGGGCGTAACACAGCCAGAGATGGTGGCTGGTTCCATCATGATGGTGACTTTACCATCCGTTGTTTGTGACGCGGGTTCACCCTCGTTAAAGCGGAATTCGCTAAAGACAATATCAACCTCTTCACCAATTTCGGCACTTGGGCTGACATCAAAGGTGAGGTCGATCAATGTGCCTGACCCTGCCATTGCAACGCTGCTAAAGCCGACGATGCGCGCCTCGCCATTCTCACGGTTGAGAGAGACACTCCAGTTGTTGTCGCTCAGGGTGCCCACTTGACTCACACTTTGTAGACGGATGGTTGGGCTAAAGGTCAGCGTGAACCCATAGGCTAGAATGCCTTCACCCGTGACATCGTTGGTGACCGAAACTGGCACAGTAAAACGACCACGTGATGTAACCGTAACTGCAGGCGTAGACACTGCCACCGAAAGCAATGGCTTTACTGTCCAGGGTCCCGGCATTGGTGTCTTCATCCCAACAGATGCAGTGAGTT
>JBCCFC010000048.1:0-21561 GCA_039029935.1 Chloroflexota bacterium | reverse complement strand
GCTTGGCCCGCTGCTTGGTGCTGCTGTCGGAAGTCTCGCTGTTGGTGAGGACCCGCCGTTTGACACTGGTGCCTCTGCAACCCTAACTATCACATTATCCATGTAGCAGCATGACAGCGCAAATTATCCATTTGCTGCATAATATTTTTACATTTATTTAGAAACGTCAAAAACTTGTAAGTAATTGCACCCAATTCTTGGATGGTATGATGATATAACGAGTTGGCTGCTCTGTCTGTTTCATTCAATACGTTACTAATGGCGAGAAGGTGCTTCTAGGTAATTTAGGAAAGCATGATACAATGGTGTTTGTTGCTGTTTATTGAAAAGGTGATGCTGATACGAATACGTTTGGGCTAGGGAGACCATATGATAGAAAAGCTTACATTTTCCAATTTTTATTCTTTTGGTGAGGAGACAGAGATATCGTTCATGGTAAACCCAAAATCTTCCCCCTCGTATTATGATACTAAGTTAGGCTAATCCACAAAATAAATTACCCATCGAAACGCGGAGTTAGCGGGGTACCCTCTGGGTCCTATTGCGGGTCGTACACGAGAACACCGGCATTAGGACCCAAAGGGTTCCCCTGCCTAACTCCACAAATATGTGGGTATTTTATTTTGTGGAACGGCCTAACAAGTTTGTCAATGAACCACCTGAAGCAGCACGAGATTTAGGGATGAAGTTGGGTGAGGAGTTTCAAACGCAAGGCATCCGTCTTGGTGTGTTGGTTCTGAAAGCTGCCGATGTGTAGCAAGCAAAGTAAGGATACTCAATCATAATGGCAATCTCAAACACATTCACATTGCTACACTGGCGGCGCGAAGTCAGCGAGCTTTTTGGTGAAATCCGCCAATTCCCGCTAGCCGAACGCGAACAGGCATGGCAGCTGTTTCGTCAACGGCGGGATACCTTGCTGAAACATCACCCACAAACACCGTTGACCCAAGCACAGGTCGTCACCTTCAGTGAGATCAACTATTATCCCTATGATGCCAGTTGGCGTCTGTTGGCGGACTTTGAGCAGTTGCCACTCGAAGAGCAGCATACAATTGAAATGCATCTCGGTTCAGATGGCATCGCAACGGTCCGGACAGTGGGACGGTTGCGCTTTACTGCGCCAGGGCAAGCCTCCGCAACGACGCTCAACGCCTACTGGATTGATGGCTATGGGGGCGGGATGTTCTTGCCCTTCCGTGATGCGACCAACAACAGCGAGACCTATGGTGGCGGACGCTATCTGCTGGACACGATTAAGGGTGCGGACTTGGGCTATGAAGGTGACAAAGTGATTTTAGACTTCAACTTTGCCTATAACCCATCCTGTTCCTACAACGACCACTATGTTTGCCCATTGTCACCGCCGGAGAATACGCTGCCTTTTGCCGTCTGTGCCGGGGAACGGACGACGGTATTCTAGCGATACGATTTCTAGTTATACCAGTAGATGTCATCCGCCGAGCCACCCATATTGGAGTTGATAATCTCAATATGACAGATAGATCGCCCAAGTGCAGTCCATTCATATCCCTCCCCTTCACGGCGAAAGGTTGCCAGCCACGTGCTGTCGCTCATTCCCTTGAACCAGACCTTGGCTTCCCGCTCATCATAGGTGATGACCTTGATATGCCGTACTGATTTCGGGTATTCGGTCAGACAACCTTCATCAATGCCTGTGACAATGGGGTCTACAAATTCATGGGCGTGTTGCCATGACAGGTACTCCCATTTGGGATAGCAATGAAACAGGAATGGATAGAGGACCAAGCAGAGTACAAAAATCTGCGCAATACGATGCTCAATGCCCATGAACATGATGACTTACTCCAACTGATGTATATCAATCTCAACCATCGGTTTCCACACGTAATGACACTCCTGAATGTAGATCATGGAATCTGGCGTTGCCGTCTGCTGTGTGAAGGGCTGCTCTTGGAAAAACGCAGAGAATCCATCAACCATCGTCAACCGCTGTAAATCCCACTCGCCACGCTCAATCTCAAGATCATAAACGACACCTTTGTCCTGATTATAGGCATACGCATGAAATAACTGCACCAATTCGTCCTTTTCTTGACGGATACTGTCAAACCCATCCTGTGCTGGCAATTGATTGGCGTCGCCCTGATTGCGTAGATGTATCACCAGATCGCCCTGTCTGTCCGCTGTTTCGACACCGACGATGAGTGAATCTTGTGCCTGGTAGAGGCTGATGCTTTCTGTGCTGAAATAGTGAAAACGGAACTCAGTCAGTTGATTGCCAAAAAAGCTCATCACGGGGTCGTTGCCGTCGGAGCGTAAAAAGAAGACGCCGGGGCGCACTGTGCCATCGCGCTGTTTGAGACAGACCAATGCGCGATAAACCACCTGATAGTAGTTGACACCCAGAAATTCGGGCACGGGGTCAGGACGCATCCCACGCAGATTGCCCACCACAATCGAGATATAGCTGTTGCCCCGAAAGATGTAGGGATGGATATAATCGGGCAGCAGTGCATTGAGGACATCGGGGTCTACCTTGTAGCTCAATAACAGTAAATCTTGGAAGACGGTTCGCATCGTCAATGGCAAACGATTGGCCGATGCTTGCCCCACTGTTTGTTCAAATCCTTCTGGCTGGTTGATGTGACTCATAATCGTTTGGTCCCCTTTGTTGGCTGCAAGGTGGGCATGAATCGGAAGTAGAGACCGAGGAAGACAAGGACCACAAACCATGCACCACCGTAAATCAAGAACTGAATATCCTGTTGCAGGGTCATCGCGACCATGACCACGACAAAAAATCCCGACCCGATGAGAAATGCGCGGCTGGTAATCATCGCCATCATTGCAAAGGCAAAGGCCGAGAGTAGGGAGACCGCTGGGGCGACACCAAAGAGGGGCAACATCATCATCCAATTGAGGCTGGCCGTGAGCAGGCTACAAATGATAAAGGTTGTCCAAATCCACCAGATGTTGCGTTCGGTGATCGTGCGTTGACCACCTGCGCGCCGATGGATAAGCGCGATGAAGAGGGGGATCAGCCCGATGTGGATGGCCCAGATGATGGCAAAGACCCAGCCGCGCCGTTCGCCACCCGCATGGATCAAGTGCGTAACCGTGCAAGTGATTGCCATCTCAACACCCGCCACAATCCAGATGAGCCACCATCGCTGGTAGATCAACCCTTCGCGCAAATCGCCACGCATATTTGCCATCAGGTCCAGAATTTGTTCAGCTTCATGACGCTCCATCTACGCCTCCTTTCTTTCATCATTTCAATCATTGATAAACTCATTTTTTGTATAACACTTTTCACAAGAAGATAGTGTAAAGTGTATATCTTTTTTCTTCTGAACAACGTATCATCTGTATAAGCATTTGTTCAAGGATAATCCCCAGAGGATTTTCAGAGGATTTTCGTAATCTTTTTAGACATTCCTGATGTATGATTGAGCCTATAGAGAATCTCGCTACTTTTTCTGGTTCACTTGCGATGATAGTTAGAATAGGAGCTGATAATATGAAGAAGCAAGTCACAAAAAACGCTCGACCTAGACGGATAATCATCATTATAACAATCTATCTATGTTTTCTCTGTAGCCTTGTGCCGTTAGACACGGTTTCCCGCATTGCCCAAGCTGCTCAGAACCCCAACCACCACACATCGGACTACACCCTCTATTTGCCGTTGATTGGTATGGGCAGTGGTGTTGCGACATCTGAGCCAGAACCGACGGACGAAACTGCTACGCCTAGCGATACAATCCCAGAGGGGGCGACCAATAATCCAGATGAGGAACCTGCGCAAGATGAGGAACCTGCACAAGATGGGGATACTGAGATTGAACCGCTCACCCAACTTGTGGCAGGTAATAGCGATTTTGCCTTTGATCTCTATCATCAGCTACGTGGAGACGAGAAGATAGAGAATCTCATTTATTCACCCTACAGCATCTCAGCGGCATTAGCAATGGTTTATGCTGGGGCTAGGGAACAAACAGCGCAACAGATGATGGCAACAATGCACTATACCCTACCACAAGAAGTGTTGCATCCAACGTTTAAAGAACTGGACCTGTCGTTGATGCCTGCTGAACAAGATAGCCAAGCCAGTGAGGATGAGCAAGAGGGTGACTATCAGCTATCGATTGCAAATTCATTGTGGAAGCAGCTTGACCATGAGTTTCTGGCCGAGTATCTTGATACGATTGCCGAAAATTACCGCTCAGAAGTACAGTCTGTGGACTTTAGAGATGATGCATCGCGCGAAGAGGCTCGTCAAACGATGAATGGCTGGGTGGAGGAGGAGACCAATGGCAAGATCAAAGACCTTATTGCTTCAGATGATCTGACGGCGTTGACTCGGTTGGTATTAATCAATGCCATCAATTTTAGTGCTAACTGGCATGTGGAGTTCGATGGTGGAGCCATCCCGCACTTTGTCTTGTTGGATGGGAGCGAGGTTTGGGCGTTCGAGATGATGGAATTAGTCACTCAAATGCTCTATGCCCAAGGCGACAATTATCAACTTGCGGAGTTACCCTATCAAGGCGGGCGTATGGCGATGTCTATTTTGCTGCCCGCCGAAGGGCAATTTGAGACAGTTGAACGCTCCTTAAACCAGCAATTCTTGACACAAGCATTGAACACCCTAGAGGCAAGAAAGGTCGAGTTATCTCTACCCAAATTTCAGGATGAAACGGACCTAAATTTGTCAGCCATCTTGTTCTCTATGGGCATGACAGACCTATTTACAGAATTTGTCGCAGATCTTTCTGGCATGGGTGGGGTAACGCCTGATATGGCTGGCTCCCTTTCTGTCGGTACGATCAAACAGAAGGCATCTATTGATATCAATAAAAAAGGTACGGATGCGGTAGCGGTCACAGTGGTCGAACTCCCTACAGGGTTGATGGCTCCTGAAGATGGTAGAATTTATATGACGGTCAATCGACCCTTCATCTACTTTATCCGTGATCGGGAGACGGGGACGATTTTGTTTATGGGGCGTGTCCTGAATCCATCAAACCCAGAGGATACGACGAATGAACAAGAAGAGAATCCGGCTCAAGATGAGGACCCGACTGAAGATGAGGCTGAAATGCCTGGTGGTACGATTCCCAATGAAACAATTCCAAATGAGCCTGTGAATGAGCAAGAGGAGAACAGTGCCCAGGAAGAGGAGCCTACTCAGGAAGATGCTGAGATTGAACCGTTGACGCAACTTGTTGCAGGCAATAGCGATTTTGCCTTTGATCTCTATCAAAAACTTAGCGAAGAAGTCGACGGCAACCTTATCTATTCTCCTTACAGCATCTCAGCAGCGTTGGCAATGGTCTATGCTGGCGCCAAAGAGCAAACCGAGCAACAGATGATGGCAACAATGCATTATAGTCTGTCACAAGAGGTGTTTCACCCAACCTTTAAGGACCTGGACCTCTCGTTGATACCCGCTGACCCAGAGGCAACCGCTGGCAGAGGCTATCAGCTATCCATTGCCAATGCATTGTGGAAGCAATTTGACCGTGAATTTTTAGTCGAGTATCTGAATACGATTGCTGAAAATTATCGCTCAGAAGTGCAGTCTGTAGACTTTAAAGAGGATGAGGCACGGGAAGAGGCTCGTCAGACGATTAATGACTGGGTAGAGGAAGCGACCAATGGCAAAATCACAGACCTTATTGCGCCCGATGTACTCACCATGCTTACTCGGTTGGTGTTGACCAATGCTATCTATTTTAATGCCAACTGGCAAGAGCAATTTGATGAGTATGGCACATCTGAAAGACATTTTACACTATTGGGTGGTGGCTATAGAACTGTTCCGGCAATGTCACGCCTGAGCGATACGCTCTATGCGCAAGGCGATAATTACGAGCTGCTTGAGTTGCCCTATGAGGGCAGGCGCATGTCAATGTCTATTTTGCTGCCTGCTGAAGGGCAATTTGAGACAGTTGAGCAATCCTTGAACCAGCAATTTCTGACACAGGCGTTGAACGCGCTCAATACTAGGTTTGTCCAGCTCTATATGCCCAAATTTGAATATGAAACGAAGCTACAACTGCCAGCGATCTTGGACTCAATGGGCATGCCGGACCTGTTCACTGAACGGGTGGCAAACCTTTCAGGTATGGATGGTGTTACGCCTGATATGGAGGACCCGCTCTCTGTCACGGATGTCATCCATAAGGCATTTATCGGTGTGGGAGAGAAAGGCACAGAGGCAGCAGCGGCTACAGCCGTCATCATTGGCGTACCCACCAGTGCCATTGACTATCCAGAAGATATGATTACCGTTAGCGTAGATCGACCCTTCATCTACTTTATCCGTGATCGTGAGACAGGCACGATTTTGTTTATGGGGCGTGTCCTCAACCCGTTACCAATAGACGAGTCAGGACGCTAAGGCCGTTCCACAAAATAAATTACCCACATGCTCGCGGAGTTAGGCATTCTCTAATGCCGGTGTTCTCGTGTACGACCCGCAATAGAGATTGCTAACTCCGCGTTTCGATGGGTAATTTATTTTGTGGATTAGCCTAAGGAATCATTAACGTTCCAACGTGACCCAGAATTCCTCACCAACTTCTTTAAACTCGACCTGCTTGCCATTGCGGGTAGCCTCTTGATAGACCATTGGTAGCCCCCGGCCAATGCGTTCAATATAGCGTAGATTGTTCATAAAGCGCACAAGAATTGGGTTGACTGAATGGGACACACCCACTTTGAGTTTTTCCACGTTAATCGAATTGGGTAGGCGTCCTGGGCTGCGAAATTCGAGCCGGTCGTTGAAAAGAAAAACGCGTATTTGCGATTGAAGGGCATAGTTTCGATGCACACAGGCATTGACCAGTAGCTCACGCAGCACCCGGTCCGCATAGCTGAAGGTTGTGTCTTCCATGCGTGTGCCGTTGAGTTTGACGGCCACAGGCCAGTTGCTTTTGATGAGGGCGACACCTGTGTCTATCTGATAGTCGAGCGTCCCCTCAATCGAGCGAAGATCAATGAGGTCGTCGGCAATATGCGTTCGGTTGACATGTGCAAAGCGGATGCCCGATTGATGGAGCCAGCGGCTAGGGTTTAGCCCAAAGACAAGCATTCCAGCAACGGTGACTTCTCCGTCTTCACTGAGAATTTCTGAGTTGATAAGTAGCCGTCCTCTGGCTTCTTCGCTTTCATCTTCAAAATCCATACCATATCGCTCAAAATAATCGGCGACTTTTGCCAAGTTTAGATTGCGCGTTGATGTTTTTTGGATAGGGTTGGTGTCATAATAAAGCCGCCCCGATGCATTCATATATCGCAAGAGGTCAATGGTCGTAGGGTCGCCTTGACGAATTAACTCTTGAATATCAGAGATTGTTGCCATGAGAGTCTCCAGCACGTGAAATTGGTCCAATCTTCTTGTCTCAAAACTTAGTTTACACAGTACTACTCAACAGGCGTAAACCAATGCCACTTATCCTCATACTCACCTCGGATGATGCCAAAGAATTGATCCTGAATGGCTTCGGTGACAGGACCGCGACGACCGCTACCCACTTCCATACGGTCCACCGAGCGGATGGGTGTGATTTCAACGGCTGTGCCTGTGCAGAAGATTTCGTCGGCCATGTACAGCATCTCGCGCGGGATGGTCATCTCTTTGACGGGATAGCCCAAGTCCTCAGCGATGGTGATAGCGCAGTTGCGTGTGATGCCGCCCAAGATGCTGCTGCCCAGCGGTGGTGTATAGATGGTCTCTTTGTGAATGACAAAGATGTTCTCACCGCCCCCCTCACTCACATATCCATTGACATCCAGTGCAATCCCTTCGCTCATCCCATTATCATTCGCTTCCATGACAATATTTTGGCTGTTGACATATTGACCGCCAATCTTTGCCAGCGCGTTCAATGTGCTTGGTGCAATGCGTCGCCAAGTGCTTATCTGCACGTCAATACCATTGATCAACGCTTCTTCACCCATAAATGTACCCCAAGGGACTGAGGCGACAATGACTTCGACCGGACAACCACGGCCATCCACACCAAGTGTGCCATGACCTCGGAAAACTAGGGGGCGCACATAGGCACTCTTGTGTGCATTGGCTTTTAGCACATCGTTGGTAGCCTGCATAAATTCATCGACGCTGTAGGGTGATGGCATTCGTGCGACTTTACAGCTAAAGAGCAAACGCTCGTAGTGTTCTTCTCCGCGAAAGATAGCGGGTGCGCCGTTGATTTCATAGGCACGGATACCCTCAAACGCACTGCTACCATAGTGCAGTGCGTGTGTGAAGACATGCACAGTGGCGTCTGCCCAGGGAATGACTTCTCCATTCATCCAAATATAATCTGCCTGCATGGGCATGGTATTTGGCTCCTTTGTTTGTGCTGCAGGGGTATCCCCCTACACTAGATTGATTTAGGCTATTATACCTTGACTGTGGTTATCTGAAAATGTGGATTTTGATATGAATGTGATAGGCTAAGTAGAACAGTCACATCACTGTGGCACTATGAACATATGACAACAACAAAAAGTAGTGAAGGAGATCAATTCATGTCACAATTCAACTCACCACATCTGGTCGAAACTAGCTGGTTGGCCGAAAATCTGGACGATGCCAACCTCGTCGTTCTGGACTGCACTGTTTTTCTGACACCCGAAGGCCCAAAGAGTGGTCATGATACATGGGCAGAGAGCCACATTCCAGGCAGTGGTTTTGCCGATATGCTGGGCGGTTTGTCGGATAAAGAGTCCCCGTATTCATTTATGATGCCCAACCCAGAGCAATTTTCGGCGGTCATGTCCAGCTATGGCATCAGCGATGAGACACGGGTGGTGCTGTATGATGCTGCTTTCAGTATGTGGGCGGCACGAGTGTGGTGGATGTTGCGTGCCAATGGCTTTGACAACGCGGCAGTCCTCAACGGTGGCTGGAAGAAATGGCAACTAGAAGAGCGACCGACATCCAGCGAAGTCACAGAACAAGCGGCGGGTAATTTTGTGGCAACACCACGCCCAGACCTCATCGCCAGTAAAGAAGAAGTGGTTGCGGCATCCGAAGCAGGGGCAAGTTGCCTGCTCAATGCGCTGCCGAGCAAAGTCTTCAATGGTGGACATATTCCTCAAAGCGTCAATCTGTCTGCCGTCAGCATGTTGGATCGCGAAACAGGTGCATACCAATCACCAGATGCGCTGCGTGACGCCTTTACACAGACAGGGGCGATGGACCGTGACCGTGTGATCACCTACTGTGGCGGCGGCATTGCGGCCAGCAGTTCAGCATTTATCTTGACCTTATTGGGCAAGGAAAATGTAGCTGTATACGATGGTTCTATGTCACAGTGGACAACAGATAAGATGCCTGTCGTATCAGCGTGAATAAAAAACGGATACGGAGGAATGCGGACATTTAAAAATTAGACAGCGGCCTTATCCGTTTTCTTCCGTATCCGCTTTAAAAGTAAGTTTACTTTCTTGCCTCATACAATGCCCGCTCTTTCACGGCATCACCAAAAAGCGAGATACCCGCGTTGAAGACAATTAGGCTGATTGTTCCAGCCAGAAACCAATTATACGCTGGCTTGTTCTTTGCTTTGGCAATGATACTTTCACCCAGCAGACTCGCACCCAATCCGATAATCGTCAATCCCAGTGGTGCTTTCCACAACCAATTATTCAGGTTTTCTTTACCGCTATTTTCTGCCACCCTCTTCTCCTATGTCAAGTTGTAAGCGTTCACCTCTCCCGTCGGTTGAGCTTGTCGAAGCTGAGTGCCCCCCTTCGACAAGCTCAGGGGGCTGAACGGTTACGTCAAGTTGCAGGTTGCAAGTTGCAGGTTGCAACCTGCAACTTGCAGGTTGCAGGTTGCAAGTTATATTACCACAACACCACACCTTACTAAGCCAGTCCATAAAGTGTACGCGCATTTTCTGCCATAATATTGCGGCGCATCTGTCCCGGTAGATTAAGCGGCACAGCTCTATGCGGCGAGTCAAAATCCCAATGCGGATAGTCTGTGGCAAACATCAGTCGTTCACCACCATTCATCTGCTCCATTAGTTGATGAAAATGGCGTGGTTGACGTGGCTCTTCCATTGGCTGCGTTGTCAACCAGAAGTGGTCGCGGATATACTCGGACGGTGTGCGGCGCAGATAAGGCACTTCCTCACGCAGACGGCTCCAGCTTTGGTCGAGCCGCCACATGAGCGATGGCAACCATGAAAAGCCACCCTCGATGATGACTACACGCAGTTCAGGAAAATGCTCAAAGACACCTTCACAGACAAAGCTGGCAACCTGTGCTTGGAATGACTGTGACATGCCACCGTGATCCTCGATGTAATAGGACGGCCAGCCACCACCTGTGATTGCATTGCCGACTGAGCCGCCAAAGTGAATGCCGATGGGTAGGTTGTGTTCGAGAGCCGCTTCGTAGATGGGCCAATATTTGCGGCGTCCCAATGGTTCACGTGTACGCGCCAGCAGCAGCACCTGGACAAAGCCCTTATGGTCGCCAACACGATGAATCTCCTCAACGGCAAGGTCTGCCTCCTCGTAGTTGACGACCAGTGATGAACGCAGACGTGAGTCCCGCTCGACCCACTCAACAATCTCATACTCGTTGATCGCGCTGGCAATGCCCGCCCCATAGCCCGCATTTAGCATCGATCCTGCGGGCGTCAACGGATTCAGAATGCCATAATCCATATCCCATGTATCGAGCAACTGCTCCTGTGTAAATTCAAAGTCAAGGCCAGGTGGCATCCCACTGGGCGGCCATGCATCGGCACGGGCAGCATTGCGTTGCGCACGTGGATAATGTCCAGTGGTATATCCCCGCCGCCCAAACAACTCATGATGTCGCTGCCATTTCTGCGGCAAATAGCGAACGATAATGTCATTAAACTCTTTCTGCCCATAGGCATCATAATTATGAATATCGCAATCAATAATGGCTGTATCCTGTGGCTTCGATTTCACATCTGCTTCAGCGACCTGTTCCGCCGCACCACCTTCTATAAACATAGTTAAACTCCTTGTGTCAATTAATAGTTAATAGTTGATAGTTAATAGTTTTTCATTCTTAACTATCAACTATCAACTATTAACTATTTTACAGTCGATACCACGCCCGCGCGCTCTCCGACCAGATATTGCTGTTCAGTGGCTCCGGCAAGGTCAGCGGCCACGCCTCTTCGTCGGTGTCATAGTGCCAGTGCGGGTAGTCGGTGGCAAACATGAGCATTTCTTCGGACTCCATTTGCTCGATGGTTTGGAACAGATAGTCCTGTGTCGGTGGTGTGCTGACGGGCTGCACAGAGAGCCGGAAGTGGTCGCGCATGTAGTCAGACGGCGCACGTGTCACCCAAGGTGTGTTGGTGCGTAGCCCTTTCCACTCCTTGTCGATGCGCCACATCAGCGATGGCATCCACGTGAACCCGCTTTCAAGCAAGGCAACACGCAAAGTGGGGAAGCGGCTAAAGACACCCTCACTGATCATGCTGATGACCTGCGATTGGAAGACCTGTGCCATATTGCCATGTTCTTCCAGATAGGTTGAGGGCCAGCCAACGGGTGTCGGTGCATGTCCGCCCGCGCCACCATAGTGTAGGCCGATGACCAGATCGTGTTTGACAGCGGCCTCATAGAGCGGGTCATAAAAGCGTTTGCCATAGGGAATGGATGAACGGATAGGCAACATGACTTGTACAAACGATGGATGATCGCCCATTCGTTCAATCTCGATGGCGGCACGGTTGGGTAGTTGGCTGGGGACCACCAACGAGCCACGTAACCTTGGCTCCGGCTCCAGCCAGTTGTCAATTTGCCACTGGTTAGTAGCACTAGCAAGGGCAACCGAAATATCATCACTGGGAATGCTCTGTACCCAATAGGCACAACTGAGAATGCCAACCTCTGTCTCCCAATGGTCCAACACCTGCTCCTGCACCAATTGTAGACTTGTGCCGGGACGTGAACCATCCGCAGGTCTACTTCCGGGTCGCGCCGTCGTCGGTGCATTGATCGGATAGTCATTGGCCCCCGACCCGCGAAAGTCTGATTCACGGATATAATCGACCCAGTGATCGTCGAGATAGGGGAAGAGCGATGAAATCCCTGGAAGCTCGTTGTGGATATCGCAGTCGATAATTGATTTTTGACTCAAAATAAGCTCCTTTTAGTTGAAGAATTGAAAGGTTGAAAAGTTGAAGGTAAAAGAAAGTCATAAGGCACTCTAGCTGAGTATCGGGCTGATAATGTTCAAATAGTCTCTTCAACTCTTCAACCTTTCAACCCTTCAACCCTTCAACCCTTCAACCCTTCAACTCTTCAAAAATAACTCGACCACTGGCACAACCACATTCGGTTTTTGCACAGGCAATTCCAATACCAATGATTCCGTTTCATCGGTCATTGCTAGGCGTGGCTGCGAGAAGCGTACCTCGCTGGCGTCATTGAGCAACTGGGCGTATTCCACTTTGTCCTTGAGTCCATCCAGATAGATGTGTTTGAACGGCCAGTTGAAGATGTGCAAATAGAGCATATTGCCGTTTTGGGTGAAACGACAGCCCGATGGTGCGGTGTATTCGCTTTGGGTGCAACCATAGATGGAGCGCGCATGCAGACGCATCCACTTGGCGTAGACATCCAACGCATCCTCAGCGCGTTCATCAAAGAGGCCCCGTCCTGTTGGACCGACATTCATCAGAAGGTTGCCCCCAGTCGCCACACAGTTAATCAACATCTCGACAAGTTGCGCTGGGCTTTTCCACGATGATTCATCACGGTGATAGCCCCATGAACCGCTAAAGGTCTGACAGGCTTCCCACACAACGGGTTGACCGTCAATATGAATCCATTCACGTGGTTGGTATTGCTCTGGTGTATGTACATCGACATTTTCAGCGGGCAGGTCAAGTCGGTTGTTGACCATGATGCCTGGCTGCAATTCACGCACCATCTTCATCAGCGTTTCGCTCTGCCAATCTTCACGCCCCTTGCCCGGTAGCCCTTTGTACTCGCGTCCTGGATAGGAGAAATCAAACCACATGATGTCAATCTTGCCAAACTGTGTCAACAGCTCACGGGTCTGTCCATGCAGATATTCAGCATACTTGGTGATATCACGTCCCTTGTTGATTTCGATGGCATCGGGGTTGTTGCGTTGCGAGTGGATGCCGTCAATGGGAAATTCTGGGTGATGCCAGTCGATGATGGAGTGGTAGAAGCCAATACCCAGCCCCGCTGCGCGAAACGCCTCAACCATTGGCCCAATCAAGTCCTTGCCATAGGGCGTATTGGTGACTTTGTAGTCGGTCAACTGGCTATCCCACAGACAGAAGCCGTCGTGGTGCTTGGTCGTGATGACCATGTACTTCATGCCTGCATCTTTTGCCATGCGCGCCCATTCTGCCGGGTTGTAGAGGTCTGGGTTGAAGTGGTCAAAGTACTTTTGGTAGTCCTCATCCGAAATTTCTTCACGATTCTTGATCCACTCATGACGGGCTGGCAGTGCATATAGCCCCCAGTGGATAAACATGCCAAACCGTGCTTCGGTAAACCATTGTGTATTGCCTGCGGTTGGTGCTGGTGTCAGCATAAACGTCTCTCCTTTGAATTTTGCGATTGGCTGGCTCTGTATATTCGGTTCAACGTCGAGCATACATACATCTCTCTGTGAACCTTCTGTAGATTTATTATAGTATAGGTCTATAGATTGGGGCAATACGCGTAAAAAATACAGTATCGCAGATTGGCTATCTGCGCAATAGATACCCAATCTGTTTACCTTGCCTACACAACCAGTATCGCAGATTGGCTATCTGCGTAATAGATACCCAATCTGTTTACCTTGCCTACACAACCAGTATCGCAGATTGGCTATCTGCGCAACAGATACCCAATCTGTTTTACTTGCCTACACAACCAGTATCGCAGATTGGCTATCTGCGCAACAGATACCCAATCTGTTTTTCTTGTCTACATAACCAGTATCGCAGATTGGCTATCTGCGCAATAGATACCCAATCTGTTTACCTGTTTTACCCAAACACGGCTGGGTTCACCACATTCTCCGGTCGTTCACCACGGAAATAGGCCAACACTCGCTCCAGCGCCATCGCCTCCATGCGTGTGCGACTCTCAACGGTGACACCACCGATGTGAGGTGTGGCGATGATATTGGGGTGGTTGCGCAGTCGTGATTCAACCGCTGGCGGTTCCGGCTCAAATACATCCAGCCCCGCTCCTGCTAACTTGCCAGAATCGACCGCATCCAGCAGTGCCGCGCCATCGACCAATGGACCCCGCGCTAAGTTGACCACATAGGAGCCATCCTTCATGCTGGCAATGCGTTCGGCGTTGATAAGGTGGTAGGTTTCGGGCGTGGCAGGCACATGCACGGTCAGAAAGTCGGACTGTGCAATCACCGCTTCCATATCATCCAAAACCGTCATCTCTAGCCCCATAGCATCCATCTGCGCCTGTGTGACAAACGGGTCATAGCCAACCACGTTCATCTCCAATCCCAAACGACAAATCTGCGCCACTTTACGCCCAATGCGGCCTAACCCAACAACCCCCAGTGTCTTGTTCTGCACCTCATTGCCAATGAGTACACCCTGACGTGGTCCCCATTTCCCCGCCGCTAAATTGTCATTGCCCTGTTTCAGCCGCCGTGACAAGGCCAAAATCATGGCAACAGTGTGCTCGGCGGTGGCCTGTGTTGGACCGTCAGGTGTATGACAGCAGACGATGCCCCGCTCGGTTGCTGCCTCCAAGTCGAGATTGTCGATGCCAATGCCTGTACGACAGACCATCTTTAAATTGGGCAATTGGTCAAAGAGGTCGCCATTATATTGCAACAGTGATGAGGCCAGAATCGCCTGTGCCGCCTGTGCCGATTCAACCGCTGAGTCCGCTTGACTTTCACGCCAATAAATTTCCATGCCATCGGGAATCAGGCTCTTGACATCCGAAATTGGGTTGATCTCCATCCAAATATGTGTTAACGCTGGTATAGCCATGTTGACTTTCTCCATAATGATTGAGGCCAATCCACTGACGCTTATCCTGTCGGGGCACGAGGTGGTTTGGTTAACTTGGCTGATTTTTGCGAAAAAACCAGCCACTTTCACCATACCATCTCATGCCCCTACGTATTGGTTGGGTAATTATTTTTTGTGGAATAGCCTAATTGAAATTTATATGCATAAAGTATAGCGTAGGTTGACAAACTATTGCAAAGCCAACCAGACCATAGCCCTGAAGAAGAAGAGGATTTCATAAAAATTATGGGTTCAAAACGAGACATCACCCAAATCTATCAGTTCCTTTTCAAAATTGGAACTGTGGGTATTCATCGTGAAGAATGGATAGCTGATAGTACCCATTCTTCACTCCTAACTATTAACTATTAACTATTAACTATTAACTTATTACCGTCCAATAAACGGCAAGAATGTAAACCAGCGTTTTTGTTCTGGCTCATCCGTTTCTTCAAGCGCAGTTGGGACACCCACAACGACTGCCGTCTCGTCAGTCAACCGGAAAATCTGTTCCTCAGCAAGGTTTGCAGCATCCAAGCGACCGTTGAGCAAGATTTCTGTACCACTCTCCACATCGTCGTTGACACGTGTGTTGAGGATAACTTGTCCACTGGTTCCGCTGGGCAGATTACCAATACGCATGGCACAAACAGTTCCGGCTGGCGCACCATCTGGGCATGGGCCACTGCCATCCAGCAATTGCCATGTTACATCTGCATCTTGCATCCATGATGCCGCTTGAACACCCACCGAGGGGAGACCGCTGCCCTCTGCAACAAAGACTGTGCCCTCTGGAATAACCACAATGATGATGACTTGAGTCAAGTCACTGTCGTCTGGATTGCCAAAGGTGATTGTGAATACCATATTATCGCCTGGTTCTGGAAGTTCTCCATCAGTGACAATCTCCATATCAACATTGACCACATTTTCTGCGGCATCAACAATCTCTTCTGGTGTCACACCCTCACCAAAGACCTCTGCGGCGTCAAAGTTGTCAATCCCTTCCTTAACAGCTTCGCTGATCAACCCTTCCACAATCTCATCCAATGGGACAGGTGTTGGTGTACTGGTGGCTGTTGGTGTACTGGTTGGCGTTGATGTGCCTGTTGGCGTTGACGTTGATGCACTTGTTGATGTGGGTGTGCTTGTCGGCGTTGACGTTGACGTACCTGTTGGTAGAGGCGTGACCGTCGGTGTGGATGTTAACTCCGCAGGTGCAACCGCTGGCAACGCTGTGGTTGGGGTCGATGTTGGTAGTGGTGTCGATGTCGCTGTTGCAGTTGGCAGTGGTGTCGATGTTGGTGTGTTGGTCGATGTTTCTGTCGGTATTGCCGTTGATGTTTCTGTCGGTATTGCCGTTGATGTTTCTGTCGGTATTGCCGTTGATGTTTCTGTCGGTGTTGCCGTTGACGTTGCTGTTGATGTCACCGTTGGCGTCGTAGCAGGCACAGTTTGATCGATGATTGTACCCAGACCAGAACTGTCGGCGATACCAGCATGGGACGCACTTCTCAAGACCAATTTGAGTGTACGATTTCCTTGCACTACGTCGTTATCAATCAATGGCACATTGATAGTGGTGCTTGTGGCGCCAGCAGGAATTGTGGCCGTCCCCGATGTGGAGACATATTGTTCTCCCTGATGCGCAGACACATCCTGCGTTTCATAGCTGAATGTGACATCATTTAACGCTGTTCCTGCCATCGACACTCTGAAGGTGATGTGGGCATCTGTCTCGTTGGCGGTGGCATCACTCACGGACAAGGCAGGGCTATCATCATCGGCAATCGTACCCACGCCTGTGACATTGGCGATTAGCCCATTGACCGCCTTGGTCAAGCGGACCAAGAATGTCTCTGCTCGTTCTTGATGATTATCATTAACGATGCCAACATTGACCTGTGTGCTGGTTGCGCCGATGGGGATAGATGCTGTGCCTGCGGTGTTGACAAAATCAATGCCAACACCTGCATTTCTTGCCGCGTCAGCCAACTCGGTCTCATAGTCTACACTGACGATTGCGGTGTGTGGCTCCGAGATGCTAATGGTAAATTGCAATGTTCCTGCGCCTTCAGCGACGGTTGGGCTGTCGATGGTGATGTCGGGACCATCGGCCAAGGTTGGGCAGTTGAGGATGCTTGTGACCAAGAAGTTACTGGTGTCCACGCCCGCTGTCACCGTATCCCCCGCACCATCAGCCACATCCCCAGCACCATTCCGTGCGCCCCACCAGTTGGCGGTGGCATCCATTTCATTCAGCCCACCATTCACGACAGCAGAGGCCGAGTTGCCCACAATACAACTTTGGCTGACAGAGACTTGATAGCCCTCTGTCGCCTTTGAGAAGACTCGATCTTGCGGTTCTTTGGCAGCAGCGATTGGTATGGGTGCGCTATAATACAGTGCGCCACCATTTCTGCCATGATTGTAGAGCAACGTCGTGTCCGTAACGGTGACATTACTATTGAAGACAAAGAGTCCACCCCCTTCATAACCCGCATAGTTACCATTGAGTCTACTACTTTCCACGCCAACATAACTGTTCCCTGTTGCGTAGATACCACCACCATTCCGGGTGGCAGTATTGGAAATGACATCACTATCCAGCACAAAAACAGGCGAGTTGTTATAGACGCTAATCCCGCCACCGCTCTGACCACCTTTTCTTGTCTCAGCGTAGTTGTTGGCGATGTAGCTGTCAACCACAGAGACATAGCTATAGTGGCTTGCATAAATACCACCGCCACCGCCAGACGTATTGGAAAAGATATCGCTCCCTGCGATCAACACATAATTGGCGTAGAATTCATTCGCAGCCCGATTTGTCTGAGGTGGTGCGGCAAGACCATCTGGGTTAAACCCTTGGGTTGCAATACCACCCCCTTTCCCAAACGCTGTATTAAACGAAACGGAACTGCTGATGACGGTCAATGTACTGAGTTCTTCCAACGCACAATCACAGTCATCGGCCTCTCTGGGGGCTGGAGCGTCTAACGGTATTAATACGTCGAGTGGTGGAATATCGGCCTCGGCAAAGATACCACCACCGGAATGCCCCGCATAATTGTGCTCGATGGCACTGTTATAGACCGACACTGTTTGTGGCAAGTATGCCATGCTCGTACTACGGCTAGAGTCGATTGTAGATAACACAAATCTATCTTGAACATAGTCAACATAGATACCACCGCCATTGCCATCTTCCGCTGTATTGGACATGATATAGCTCGTATCGACAATGACAGGGCTATAGTTGGTAGCGGCAATGCCACCACCGTTGTCTTCTGCCGTATTAGAAAAGACATCGCTTGCCTCAATGATGACAGGGCTATAGCGGGCAACGGCAATTCCGCCGCCATTGTGGCTTGCGCTATTATCAATGATGGTGCTGTTGTAGACCAAGATAGGGTTATAGTACGCTGCTAGATTTTGCGCAACGTTTCTAACAGCATTGTTTTGCGAGATGCCGCTAGACACGACATCATCTATTCTTAGATTTATTTGTGTTTGTGCATAAATGCCACCACCGCTATTGTCTGCCTCATTTTCGCTGACCGTCGTGTTTTCCAACATCGCCCCATAGTAATAGGCTCCGCTATGCGTTGCCTCTCTGGAACCCGTTGAGGCACGATCTTCTATGTAAATTGTATGGTACAAACCAGCAAAGATGCCACCGCCGTTGTTATCGGCTGTATTGCCGGAGATGGTGCTGCTGATGACGTGAGCAGTGTTATAGTATGTATCCGTTGCGGGGCCGTCCCTACTAACAAAATCATCGAAGAAGGGTAGGAAGGTTGTCTTCATACGTAGACCATAAATACCACCACCATTTTCCTTGGCCCGGTTGTCGATAATTTGACTCTCTGCGACATGCAACAGATTAATATCATGTATAGACTGGTCGGCATCTCTGGCCTGTCGGAGCTCATCATCACCTAATTCGCCCGACACATAGATACCGCCACCGATATCGGCAGTGTTTCCTCTGACTGTGCTGCTGATGATGGTGACAAGGTTGTCAAATGCGAAACCCAGTTCCTCAGTGCTACTGGCTGTTACCAAGCCAATATCATCGCCCATATTGTAGGTTGTGGCAAAGAGGCCACCGCCATAGGCTGCACTGTTGGAGAAAATTTTGCTATTAGTAACGATGACGGGCGTGTTGTTGTGTACAAAGAGACCACCACCCATCGTGCCGCCGTCGTTGTACTCAATGCGACTGTCCGCAACTTCGACAGTACTACCACCGAAAAAACCGCTCCCTGCGAAAATTCCACCACCACGACGGAGGGATTCATTATAGGCAATGGTGCTATCTGTCACACTGATAGGGCTGCTCGTTGCCCAGATGCCACCGCCATATCCACCTTCCTCTGGGGCAATCCCAGAAACACTGGCGGGGTTTGCATTGCGAAGGTCCTCACGAAATTCGGCGACATTCGAGAGTATTTTACTGTCCGATATCGTGACTTGGCTATGAGATGCATGAATACCACCGCCAAGATAGGCGTTATTGGCTTGGATGATTGTATCCGTGATGGTCAATGAGCCATCAAAACGAGATTCAGGACGCTCTTCTAGCGTACGCACTATACTGTTTTGGACTCTGAGGTCTGCTTCAATGTGGATACCACCGCCATACCCAGCCGTGTTGGATGCAACCGTACTATCCGAGATGGCGACAGGAGCGTTAGAAATAGCCTGAATGCCGCCACCACTCGGTCGTGGGCCTCGTCTTTCCAGTACCTGATTCTCGATGATGCCACTATCCAAAACTGATAAGGTACTGTAGCCTGATACAAAAATGCCTGCGCCCGCAGCCGCTCGATTTTCTGCAATGGTGCTGCTGTTCACAGTTACTGGACTTTCTAAGAGTGGTGCGACCACGCCATCCGCCGACTGCGCCATCCGCTCTCGCTCACGCCCTGCCCCCCATGCATAAATACCGCCACCATATCGGTTTGCGTGGTTATCACGAATCTCACTCTCATTGAGGACGACAGAGCTATTATAGGCATAAATGCCACCACCGCTGCCATCTGTTTCGTTGTCAACAACGCTACTCTGGTTGAGCGTCAGTGAGCTCTCCTCACGGAGGTAAACACCACCACCGCTCCCTGTCGCTACAGGCTCGATTTCCCGTTCAACAACAGAGAGTGCGCCCGAAGCGTTTTGAATGAGGTGACTGTGGTTTAGCGTGACAGAAGCTTCCTCTACGGCCAAAATACCGCCGCCAGACAAATACCAAGAAGGCGGGCCCGAAGGGGGATCACCATCAGTTCCGGATGCATTGCGCAGGAGATCATGGATGTGTTCACTATATGCATAGCCATTCTGGATGGTGATGTGATCCAATGTTAGGTCGGCATTCTCCACCTGTAAAATCCGGAATTTGGTTTCTGGATCGCCTGTACGGTTGATGGCATCGGCGACCTGTCGGGTAATGGTAACACCTGTGCCACCACTGATGGTCAGATTGCTGGTAATGACGGGTAGGCCATTATAGCCATTGATGTCATTGTCCATGTCAGTCAGATAAATGGTATCCGGCCCGCTTTCGTTTGCAGACCGCAGGTCAATATCTTCGTCATCCAAATCAAAGACAATGACATCATCGCCAAAGCTGCCCTCGACTTGCCCATTGGCAACGGTACAGCCACCATACCCGACATCATCATTGGCGGCAGTGATGGCGTCAACCAGCGTACAGGTGAGGACCGATGCCTCTGCTGCTGTGACATCGGGGGCATAGGCCACAGTCCCGGTTGAGTTTACCGTAATCGTCGCCGCCTGCAATGCGGGCGTGGCCTGCATCAGCGGCGTCAACAACAGCGATACCCCCACGACACCGCCGGCAACAGTGCGTGCCGCTCTACGCCCTAGTTGGGACCAATGCCATTGTGACTGTTGCCAGAATACGCCTGGATTCAAGGCATCGCAAAACATGCGCCATGTGGACTGAATCGCTCCCCATGCGCTTGGATGGCGTTCTGCCAAGGTCATCTGTGCGCGGAAATGATAAAGCCGCACCAGACGGTTCAAATTTGTTGTGTGTTGTGTGCCAGTGTTGCTGTTGTGTAATTTCGATGGAACTGGCAAACTTGTCTTTTTTGAAGACTTGTTTGAGCAGTGTTGCATCTGCGTGATACTCCTCTTACTATGCAAAATAGGTGTCTGTTCGATGAACAGACCCATAAACCAAACAATCCTGCTGTATTACCCGCAGTACGCTCTGTGTAGCGTGTGTGAACAGCGTATTATGTTGTCACTACCAAAAAGTTGATGGGCGCGTACCCAACTATGTATGAACCCGCTAATGTTTGAGTCTGTTGTAAGAGTGAGCAAAGATGAGATGACGCTACAACAACATAACGCTAAAAGTAGCAAGATGCTCTTTGTAAATATATGTCAAGTGTGCTGGATATTCTGGTGCGATGATGAAAAGTAAATGAGCGCTAGCGTAGTGAAGTGATAGCAACTTGTGTTTTTCTTAAAAATTAATCAAAAATTATACATCAATTATACGATACTATTT
>JBCCFC010000047.1:0-21569 GCA_039029935.1 Chloroflexota bacterium | reverse complement strand
TTTCAGGGTAATTGGGGTATGTGTATACGATAGAGTAGGGCTCTACCATAATCAGAATATACTTATCGTCGTGGCGGCTGGCATCATGGATTGTCTTCTATTTTAGCATTCGACATAAAATTTAAAAGGGGGACAGTGATAAAACAATTATCACTGTCCCCCTTTTAAATTTTATGTCTATTATAAGTAGCATCTTTACCGCGTAATCATCGGCAAAAACGCCCGATACGTGCGTGGTGCAATCTCCGATGCAACCGGAATATGGGTAACACCCTCATCCAAACCACCGGGCTGTCCACCGATGGGGCAGTCATCGCCACAATCATAGCTGGTTGACATGGAGGTCAGCACTTCGGTAATCTCCTCGCCAATATTGATGGTGGCGAGAAACTCAATGCTGACAGGGCTGCCGGGTTCAACATCACCAAGTTCACCCTGTACATAGCTGGTCCCCCCTGGCTCAACTGTCCCTTGGCTGAGAACAACGCTGCCCAAGACGAGAGAGAGATTGGCATCTAGGGTCCCCAAATAGCGTGCGCCTGTGGCAATCCGATCACCCGTGTTGTTAATCGTGGCCGTGTAGCGAATCGTGTCACCCGGCGACATCGCACCATTGCCATCAGAATCCACTTCAAGCATTGGTGGATTACTTTTCAAGACCAAAATAGGTCCCAAAACTTCCTGTGTCAATATGGCTGGTGATGTCATCGCTGGTGTCATGGCCTGCACACTGGATGTTTGCGCCCAAAACAGCGTTAGGACAAATAGACCGATGATGGTCGTTATTTTACAAAACAGTCTCTGTTTATTTTTTTGCTGGGTTGCCATAGTGGCTCTCCTTTCTGCTCATCTTACTCTCGCATCGTTTTGTTGTTTGTAGCTAAATTCAACGACGAACATTCTGATTAATATTATATGCGTAACGCTATGATATCGTCATTATTCAAATGACGTAATTGCATTTCCAGATAATTGATAACTTTACAAAAATGTTAAGGTTACACATGTGTTTGCCGATGGAACAGTATCGCAGGTTGGCTACCTGCGTCACAGATAATCAATCTGTGATACTGGTTATACTGTCCTTAATCGACAAACACATGAGTACATCGTCTTTACTGATTGATAATCGGCAAATAGATTGTGCTGACATAGAGCGATGGCTCTGCTGTCACAGGCAATGATGTTGGGTCAGAGATTGCCAACCCCGCATCATTGTCCATAGCAGATGCCCCCGGTGCCAGCACGATTGCATCTGTACGTCCAGTATCCGGATCAACGACATTATCTACATTGAGATTATCGTCGTCTGATGCAAAAATTTCATTGAGTTCATATCCCAACGGCGAGATAAACTCGACATAGTATGTACCCGCTGCTAAGTTGGTGAAGAGGAAGTCACCATTGAGGTCGGTCAGCGTTGAGACGATGAACTCACCATCTTCATCATAAAGCTTCACGACCACATTGGGAATGCCTACCTCGCTGGCATCGCGGATACCATCCTCATTGGCATCTTCCCACACCATGTCGCCAATTGTGACAGGACGAATGACAACATTGCTACCACTGCTGAGAACAGTCAATCCCAGATGGAAACCAGCATCGCCACCTGGCACATTCTCCTGACCCGCCGCCACCGAGAAAGCTGGTGTCCGCAGATTGTCGAATGCACTCGGATTGTCAGAAACATCACTGTCTAGCAAGTCGCTTGGTGTGCCTGCCGCACCCGCATCCTGTACTGTTGCCGCATATTCTGGACGTGGTGAGAACTGTACATAGTAGTCACCTGCTGGCAAGTTGTCAAAGAAATAGCGGCCATCATTGCCCGTTACCATGCTGGAAACCAGCTCGCCATCAGCAGTGAATAGCTCAACCAATACACCCGGAATGCCTGTTTCTGGGGTGCCCTCTGGACCGCCTTGGAGACCATCCAAGTCACTGTCAAACCATGCAATGCCTTGTACAGATGCTGGAACATCCTCGACATAGAAGCCGGCATCCCATGTTGTGTCATTTTCACCCGGATTCAAGGTTGTAACGGATGTTTGACCTGTCGCTGGGTCCATATCTGAATCCAGCGTATCAATACTACTCACATCCTGTTGTGTCGGCAAATACCCTGGTGGCGTTGCAAACTCGACATAGTAGTCGCCAGGAATCAACCCCGTAAACTGGTAGAATCCAGTGGCATCGGTGCGAACGCTGGTGATGGCGTTGCCATCGCTATCATAGAGCGTGACCAACACACCAGCCAAACCCGGCTCGCTGCCTTCTTGCAAACCATCTTGATCTGCATCAAACCATACAAAGTCACCAATGCTTGCTGGCTCGCTATTGGGTATAAATAGCCCCATATCCAGTGTTGGGTTACGGTCGCCAGAGACCAATGTCACTGCTGGTGTTTGCAATGTTGCAGGGTCCACATCCGAGTCAAAGAAATCATCGCTACCGTTGTTGGCAGGGCTGACGACATACTCGGCGGGTGGTGTAAAGCTGACATAGTAGGTGCCTGGTGGCAAATTATCAAACAGATATTGCCCATGACTGTCTGTTGTGGTTGTGCCAACGACTGTCACGTCACCATTCACCGGATCAACCTGATGGAGTGTAACCGTGACCCCTGGTACACCCAACGCACTCAGTGTACCGGGTGTTCCCGTTTCGATTGCATCCTGCACACCATCTTCGTTGCTGTCATACCAAACCAAATCACCAATGCTAACGGGTTGATAGAAACCAGCATCCCACGTTGAGTCAAATTGCCCCAATGGTCTTCCTGGCTGCAAGCTGACAATCGCTGTCTCACCAGTGGTTGGGTTGATATCTGAATCAAGCGTCTCGTTGTCACTGACATCTGGTGCGCTGACAAGGTATCCCGCTGGAATGCTGAAGGCCACCTTGTAATCACCTGGAATCAACTGGTCAAATTCATAGTAACCGTTGATGTCGGTAAAGGTTGTCTGTGGTGTGCCATGAATATCGGTTGCCACCGTGCCGTCTACATTGAGCAGTTGTACCACGACCGCAGGGAACCCTGGCTCGCCGTTGTTTTGCACGCCATTGCCATTTAAGTCAAGCCATGCAAGGTCGCCAACATTGGTAAGCTGAACCAGCCCGGCATCCCATGTTGGGTCATGCTCACCTGCTTCTAAGACCAGTACCTCTGTGCGCCCTGTATTTGGATCGGCATCCGAGTCTGTGGCCTGATTGTTGCTGGCATTTTGTGGACTCAGCGCATAGAAGTCTTCTTCCCCTGCTGGCTCCACAAACTCCACAAAGTATGACCCTGGGATTAGGTTGGTCAAGACATAGTTGCCATCGCTGTCTGTCGTTGTGATGGCGGATCCACCGCTGGCTGTTGTTGCCAATGAACCATCGGCATTGTACAACCGCACCTCGACATCGGCAACACCAACCTCACCATTTTCTTGAATCCCATTGCCGTTGGCATCCAGCCACACACGGTCACCCAAGCTGGCTGGCAGATAGAAGCCTGCATCCCATGTCACGTCATTTTCACCTGAGGTGAGTGTTGTGACAGCGGTAACGCCTGTCACAGGATCAGCATCGGAGTCAGCGCTGTCGTTGTTGCTGGCATTCTGTGGACTTGCCACATAGCCTGCTGGTGCGGTGAACTGTACATAGTAGTCACCGGGCAGCAGGTCCGCAAAGCCATAGACACCGTTGACATCGGTCGTAGTTGTCTGGCCTGTATTCGTGCCATCACCGTTAAACAGTGTCACGGTAATGCCCTCGATGCCAATCTCGCCTGCATCTTGGCCCCCATCCGCATCCTCATCCAGCCAGACTTTATCGCCAATCGAGGCCAGTTGATAGATGCCCATGTCCAAGTTCAGGAACTGTGTGGACCCTGGGATGTCACCTGTGGTGTCAGTACGTCCCGTGTCTGGGTCAACGTCCGAATCGCGAATATCGTCATCGCCAACACCCTGTGCCGTGACAATTGCTCCCTCTGGCAATGTTGCCAAGTCAAAGACAACGTAGTATTCGCCTGGTGGTAAATCTCTAAAGAGATAGTTCCCACTGCCGTCTGTCACCTGTTCAGCAACAGGGTCGCCATTAATATTAACGGCTGGTGAATCATCCACAGCATTAAAGATGTGTACTGTGACGCCGGGAACACCCATTTCACCAGCATCTTGAATGCCATTCAGATTATCATCCACCCACACCTTATCACCGACACGGACGGTTAGTCCAATACTGCCTGTCTCGTCTGCAAGAAGTGTGTAGACACCCATATCGAGCGTCAAGTCTTGGCTCCCCGCAGGCAAGAATGCTGTGCTGGCGGTCTGGCCTGTTGAGAGGTCCGCATCCGAGTCAAGGGTGTCAGCCCCAAGCATGTCGCCACCTGTATTCGCCGTTGTCACAAAGTAGGTATCATCCAGCGAATCCAGATCAAACTCGACAAAGTAGCTGCCCGGTGGCAGATTAGTGAAGAGATAGTTGCCATTTTCATCCGTCGTCTGCGCACTGACAGCGTTGCCACTCAGGTCTATCACATCAGAACCATCGCTGTTAAAGATGCGGACTGTTACGCCTGCAAGTCCAGGTTCATCCGCTTCATCATCTTGTAGACCATCAAAGTTGTTGTCAATCCACACCCGATCACCGACAGCGACGGGCGCAACGATACCCATATCCAGCGTCAAATCTTCTGCACCCGCATCAAGCTGTCCCGTATTGGCGGTTTGGCCTGTACTGTTCGCATCAGAATCTTCGCTATCCAACAATCCTGCATCCTGCGTTGTCACCTGATAGCTGGTTGACCCAGAGGATGGCAATGTTGCTAGGTCAAAGACAACGTAGTAGTTGCCCGTTGGTAGCCCGCTAAAGAGATAGTTGCCGTTGGCATCTGTGACTTGTGCTGGCACGGGGTTGCCATCTGGGTCAACCGCTGGTGCGCCATCGCTGGTGAACAGATTGACTGTCACACTGGCAACACCCGGCTCGTCGCTGTCCTGCACACCATCACCATCATTGTCATACCACACCAAGTCACCAACAGTCACGCTGCCCGGTGGGATGATGCCCATATCGAGCGTGAAGTTGAACTCACCCGCGTTCATGAAGCCAGTGCTGTCTGTCTGACCTGTAGATGGATTTGCATCCGAGTCCAGTGCATCGTCGCTACCAATATTCTGGCTGGTGACAGTGTAGCCATCTGGCAATGTTGTCAAATCAAAAACCACATAGTACTCACCCACAGGCAAATCTGTAAAGAGATAGTTGCCATTCTCATCCGTTGTCTGTGGACCCACCGGATTGTTGTTTAAGTCAACAACGCTCTGTGGCAGGCCAAAGGTGTCAATGGTAAAGAGTGAGACGCTGACGCCAGAGACACCAGCACCCTCACCAGTACCCTCGTCGGTATCCTGCACACCGTTGGCATTGCTATCGACCCACACAAGGTCGCCCACACTAACACCTGCGGCAATCGCTGCTGTGCCGTCTTTGCCCACGGGGACAATGCCCATGTCCAAGGTCAGGTCAGAGTCTCCATTGACCAGATTGGCGGTGCTGTGTGTGACACCTGTGAAGATGTCCGCATCCGAGTCTAGTGTATCCGCAAATGGGTCTGTACTCACAACATTCTGCGTTGTGACTTCGTAGCCCTCTGGTACTGTTGATAAATCAAACTGAACATAGTAGGACCCTTCAGGCAGATTCTCAAAGAGATACGCACCGTTGATATCGGTTGTTTGCGATACCACCAAGTTGCCGTTGATGTCGGTGACTTGTGCGCCATCGGCGTTATAGAGCATGACGGCCACACCTGCAACACCACCTTCATCCGCACCTTGCAGCCCATCGCCATTTTCATCGTACCAAACGCGGTCGCCCACACGGACGCTGGCGTTTGCACTGGTGACAGTTGGGACAATGCCCATATCCAACGATGTATCTGACTGCAACGATGTCAACACGCCCGTTGAGCCTGTACGCCCATTGCTTGGGTCTGCATCCGAATCGAACAAATCAGACCCCTGATTTTGTGTTGTCACAGCATAGCCAGACGGCAGACTGCTTAGAACAAATTCGACAAAGTAGTCCCCGGGTGGCAACTCGGTAAAGAGATATTCGCCATTGGCGTCTGTAAACTGCGGTTCAACAGGTTGACCACTCATCGTGACGGCTGGTGTGCCGTCGGCGTTATAGAGATTGACCTGCACATTTTCGACACCTGGCTCGTCGCCTGTGCTGCTGAAATCCTGCGCACCGTTGCCATTCTCGTCATACCAAACCCGGTTGCCCACACTGACAGGGGCGATGATGCCCATATCCAGCGTGAGGTCTGCGCTCAGAGACGGGATGAAGTCCGTGATTGCCACGACACCCGACTCCGCCTCAGCGTCTGAATCAAGTTCATCTACTTCAACACCACCAGACGTTGCATCCTGTGTCGTCACAGAATAACCCGTTGGCAGTGTACTGACATCAAAAATAACCTGATATTGACCCGGGACCAGATTCTCAAAGAGATAGTTGCCATCCGCATCAGTGGTCTGGGCGGCAACCGCGTCGCCGTTGATATCTGTGACATCGCTGCCATCGCCATTGAGCAAGCGTACACCAACCCCGGCAACACCCAACTCGTTCACATCCTGAAGACCATTGCCATTGTCGTCATACCAGACCAAATTGCCCACAGAGACGGGCGCCCAAATGCCCATATCTAATGTGAGGTTGGACTCTGTACTAAAGATGATGCCTGTTGCTTGGGTAGACCCCGACTCCACATCAACATCCGAGTCCAGTGCATCATCCTCCCCTTGATTTCGCAAGGTCACGTTATAGTCTTCTGGGATTGTATCCAGATCGAAATTGACATAGTAGCTGCCTGGGTTCAACCCTTGGAAGATGTAGAATCCATTGGCATCCGTCGTCGTTGTCATAAACATCGGCGCGTTGGTCAATGCGTTAAAGAGTTCGACGGTGACATTGGGCACACCACTCTCGCTTTCATCTTGGAGGCCATTGTAGTTGTCATCAAACCATACACGGTCGCCTACACCCACTTTGGCAAAGATACCCAAGTCAAGGGTCATGTCTTCGCTGGTGGATGGCAGGAAGCCTGTTGATGCCGTGACACCCGTTGTCTCGTCCGCATCTGAGTCAATCGTATCGGTCACAGGGTCACTACCGCCGACATCGGCATCGGTTGCACTGTAGCCTGGTGGTAGGGCATCATAGTCAAACTGCACATAGTAATCGCCCGGTGGCAGATTATCAAAGAGATAACGACCATCGTTGTCCGTGAGGTCGATTGCCACTGGGTTTATTGTGTCCAGCGTTGAGTAGAGCGTCACCGTGATGCCGGGGACACCAAACTCGCTATCCTCTGGCTCATAGAGTCCATCACGGTCGTTATCAAACCATGCCAGATCACCCACGCTGACAGGTGCCCAAATCCCCATGTCCAGCGTCAAGTCCTCGGAACCAGCATTCAAGAACCCAGTTGCGCCTGATTTGCTGGTGGCTGGATTTACATCGGAGTCTTTGTCATCCGTTACAGATGTCTCATCCTGATGGGTGACACGCCAATCACCTGTGGGCAATGTATTCAAATTGAATTGTGCGTAATAGTTGCCTGGTGGTAAGTTGGGGAAGAGATAGTTGCCAAGGTCATTGGTTGTTGTGACTGCTGTATTACCAAAGATATCAACCGCAATAGCGTTGGTATCAGCGTTATACAATGTCACTTCGACACCGGATACACCCGCTTCGTTACTATCCTGGCGACCATTGTAGTTATCGTCGTACCATACCTTGTCACCGACCGTGACAGGGGCATGGAAGCCAAAGTCTACCGTGAGATTATCGCGGTGGTCTGGAATAAGGAGCGTATCCGTTGGGCCAAGGTCATTCTCGTCTGTGGGTTCATCGCCTTCCACACCAAGCTCACTCGACCCGCTTAATGTTACCATGTTGCTCAGGATACCCGCCGTTGTTGCCAGCCCCGTGTTCACGCCATTGTCATTGCTATCAACATCACTATCTGGGTCCACCTCGGTCGATAGACTATTGAACAGTCCGGTTAAAGGACCGCCATTAAAGTTACTGCTTGGAATCTCAACCTGATAGTCGCCAGCAGGCAGGTTATCAAAACGATAGTAGCCACCGACTTGCGTGAGTTCAGAGTCAATTTGATTGCCACTGCTGTCAAGCAGGTTGACAGTCACACCGTCGATACCTGGCTCCCCATCCTCAATCACGCCATCACCGTCCAAATCATGCCAGACACGGTTGCCCAATGCGTAAGAACGGACCGGGATCACATAATCCTCGATCTCACCATCCGGTGTGCCACTCGCTGGATCACCTCGATAATCAAGACCATCTTCACCCAAATCCTGTGTCGTGAAGCGGAAACGGGCATAGACATCATCGACCACCTCTGCCAATGTTGCAGATGTGATCTTGATGATGTTTTCACCGGGGACCAAGCGCAAATTGTTGGCGATATGCTCATTACTGTCGGCAAAGGTGTTGTCACCATCCCAATCCACCCACGCATGGAGATAGCCAGTGATGCTGGCTGTCACTTTAATTTGCGCTGGTTCGCCAGGGATTAAGGTTGTGTCGCCTGCCAAGGTGGACCACGAAACGCCATCTTCATCGTCAGAGCCGCTACCCAGATCATCACCCTGCGCAATGTTGGATGGTTGACCATCTGGTTCACCATCAACACGACTACCGAGATAGACGCCATCAGCAATAATGTGGCGTGGGCCACCCGTGATGTTGGCCGTATCGGTAATGAGCAGTGTTGTGTAAATCTCAGGCAGATCACCCAAGTCATACTCAATCATGCCAAAGTCAACACTGAGGTTGCTGTTGGCATTGTTGCCATCGGTCGTTGGCTCGGTGTTTTCGGCCAATGTGATGACCCCGCTGCTGACACCCTCATCGAGATAGCCCAGTGATGTTGTGGCGTTGATACCGTTGTCATCGTTATCTGTGCCATCATCGTCAGGATTCTCGTCCGTTGGGATGCTTGATGCAAACCCGCGTAATGGTTGGCCTGCCGCAAATTCGCTAGCAGGGATATGCACAAAGTAATCATTGGCAGGAACGGCAAACTCATAGTGCCCGTTTGCATCCGTTGTGGTAGTGGCAAACGGCGGATCGCTTGCTGGGTCTTGTCCTGCCCGATAGAGTTCCACATCCACATTGGCAATGCCTGCTTCTGTGCCATTGACGATGCCATCGTTTGCAACGCCCGGGTTATCCTCTGTGCCAGCACCATTGTCATTCCAAATCAAGTTACCCAAGCTCAACAGGACGTAATCCTCAACCTCACCCGTTGGGGCCAATCCGACAGGATTAACAACATCGGCTGCACTCTGTGCAATTCGGAAACGGGCATAGACAGTCGTGCTGACAAAGCTAGGAATGTCAAAGTCAACGGCGTATGAACCTGTTGAAATAGGCGTTGCCGTTGTGACAATCTGCTCTAGCTCATCATCAAAATCGCCATCACCATTAAAGTCAAGCCACGCGGTGTAGAACGCACCATCGGCATCTGTACTGACGGTGAGTGACATCGTGCCTGTGCCGTTGGGTGGCAGGGCTGTGATAAACTCAACACCGTCCTCGTCATCGCCCGCGTTGTCATCACCTCTCGCTGTGACACCCTCGCTTGGGTCTAGCTGCCCATTGGCCTCAGCATCGACCAAACTACCAAACCATGTCACGCCATCCAAAATGTGGACGGCAGGTGTCACGACGGTGCCGTTGTAGATTGTGCCATAGGTATCGGGCAAGTCACCTAAGTCTGTCTGTGGCACAAAGCCAAAGTCAACGCTCAGGTTACTCTGGTCGCTGCCTGTGCCCTCATCCTCATTGGTTGGCTCATCGCTCAACGACAGCGTCACAACTGCGCTGCTGACACCGCTAGCCTCATGCGCATCCAAACGCTCGCCCAGTTCATCGGTTGATGGGGCTGGGTCAATGCCATTATCATCGCTGTCGTCATTATCATCGGGATCATCACCAACGCCCGCAGTCGTGTCGTCACTGGAGAGCGTACCCGCCAGTTGACCGCCTGTTTGGAAGTTGGTGTCAGGGAGATGAACAATATAGTCACCTGGCATCAAGCCAGTAAAGTTGTAATAGCCGTCATCGCTGGTTGTGACGGTCGCAATCGGTGCATCAGTGCCTGGTGTATCTGTGCTGGTATACAGTTCAACGGTGACGCCATCAATGCCATCCTCATCAGCATCAATCACACCGTTGTCCTTGTTTGCACCATCACCATCATCACGCCAGACGCGGTTGCCCAAGCTCATGAGGACATAATCTTCGACCTCACCTGTCTGCGCTTCGCCAACTGAATCGGCTAAGTCATGGACTTCGTTGGCGTCGGCGGCAATGCGGAAGCGGCTGTAGATGGCCTCTGCAACAACCGTATCGGCTGGGACAGGGACGTTCAGTGTGATAGTCTCGTTGCTAATGGTTCCTGTGAAGAACTCAGATGCGTCGGCAAAATCGCCATCACCATTGAGATCAATCCATGCACCGTAGAAGGCATTGCCATCCCCATTGACAGATGCGTCAACGGTGGCGGCAATCTGAATCTGTGCCGTTTGTCCCGCCAGAATTGGCGTGACAAAGGTAATGCCATCTTCATCATCCGGACCAGAACCATCTGGGCTGGCGTTATCATCACCACCAGTGGCTGCCATGCCCGCGTTGTCATCGGGCGCACCGTCGGTCTCGTTGTCAACGTTGCTGCCAAAGTAGATAGTCTCGGTGATGATGTGAACGGCAGGAACAGCGACAGTGCCACCTTCACGCGTACCGTATGTATCTGGCAAGTCACCAAACTCATAACCGATAATCTCAACCAAATAATCTTCAACCTCACCATCCTGCGCCGCGTCCTCTGAATCGAGCGAGTTGTCTGTGCTCAGGCGGAAGCGTGCGCCCACAGGTGTGTTGATTTCGGCATCCAGTGGTACGTTGAACGTCAGAGACGTTGTGCCAGCAGTCGTGCCATTGGCAACCAGTGCCGTGACAGCTTCGTTGGCATCGTCAAATGTGCCATCGTTGTTGAAGTCGATAAAGCCGTAGACTGTTGCGCCAACACCTGTCGTATTAAAGGCGGCGACTTCAATTGTGGCTGATTCGCCTGCAACCAACGTCGGGATAGTCACGCCATCTTCGTCGTCAGCAGTGTCTGCACCTGTCAAGGCATCATCACCTGTTGCTGTTGCACTTGGCTGACCATCCAACTCAGAATCGACAACATCACCCATGTACAGTCCTGGCACGATGAGGTGGCTTGGTCCGCCGTTGGCATCCATCGTGTTATAGCTTGGTGAATCAGTGTTATTACCGTCTGGCAGGTCCGCCCAATCATACTCGACAAAGCCAAAGTCGATGCTCAAGTTTGAGTTGGCGCCGTTGCCATCACCTGTTGGTTCTGTACCAATTGCCAACGTGACCGTGTTGCTGCTGATACCATTTGTGGCGGGTGCAGCGTTGTCAATGCCATTGTCATTGTCATCAGTGGCATCACCACTATCCGCACCCGTTGATGACAAGTGTGCTTCTAATGGACCGTCACTCTGGAAGTTTGTGGCTGGAATATGCACAGTGTAGTTGCTTGGCGTCAATCCCGTAAAGAGATAGTTGCCATTGGCATCCGTGGTTGCCGTGGCAATGACTGCGCCACCGCTGTTGCGCAACTGAACAGTCACACCTTCAACACCCTGCTCCAAGCCATCCAACAGGCCATTGTTGCCCAAGCCATTGGGGTCGTTGTCAAACCAAACCGTGTCACCCAGCGACATCAGGACATAGTCTTCGACCTCACCCGTTGCGGCCATGCCTACAGAGTTCGCCACGTTGTTGACTTCGTTTGCGTCAGCAGCAATGCGGAAACGGCTGTAGATGACATCGGCAATATCTGTGCCCGCTGGTACAGGCACATCTAACGTGATAGTCTCATCACCGATTGAGCCAGTGAAGTACTCACTTGTGCCGTTAAAGTTGCCATCACCATCAAGGTCAATCCATGCACCATAGAAGGCTGTGCCGTCACCATTGATAGATGAGTTTACATTAGCTGTGATCTGAATCTGTGCCGTTTCACCTGGCATAAATGGCGTTGTAAAGACGATACCATCTTCGTCATCCGTACCAGTACCCGTTGGGCTGGCATTGTCGTCACCACCGGATGCACCCATGCCCGCGTTGACATCCTCTGCACCATCACCTTCGTGATCGATGTTGCTGCCAAAGTAGAGCGTGTCCGTCACCACATGAACGGCCGGAATCGTCACAGTACCATCATTGATTGTGCCGTATGTATCAGGCAAATCACCATACTCATGGCCGATGATGCTGATGAGATAATCTTCGATTTCACCGTCACGTGCTGCACCATTTGCATCCAGTGCATCGTCTGTACTCAATCGGAAACGTGCACCTACAGGTGTATTGATGGTTGCGCTAACAGGCACGTTAAAGACCAACGCGGTTGTACCAGACGTTGTGCCTGTGGAGACAGTGGCTGTCACCACCTCGCCCTCATCATCAAAATCGCCATCAGCGTTAAAGTCGATAAATCCATAGACAACTGCATCCGCTCCGCTGTTGTTGAACGCCGTTACATTTACGGTTGCACTCTGTCCTGCGATCATCTCTGGAATGCTGACACCATCCTCGTCATCAGAGGTGTCTGTACCCGTCAACGTATCATCGCCAGTTGCTGTTGCGCTTGGCTGCCCATTACCCTCGGCGTCAACACCCGCCCCCATATAGAGGTCTGGAATCAACGTATGGTGAGGACCATTGTTTGCATCCAATGTGTTATAACTAGGTGAATCTGTGTTGTTGCCGTCGGGCAAATCACCCCAGTCATACTGGACAAAACCAAAGTCAACCGTCAGGTTACTGTTGGCATTGTTGCCATCATTGGTGGGTTCGTCGCCAAAGCTCAAGGTGATGGCTTGGCTGCTGATGCCATTGCTGGCAGGGTTGTTGTTATCAACGCCATTATCATCATTATTATTTTGATCAGAGTCGGGGTCGTTGCCAATGCCACTGGTGCTGTCATCGCTAGAGTAGAGGTCCAGCAGTTGACCTGCGCCAGTGAAGTTTCCGCTAGGAATATGGACAACATAATCACCCTCTGGCAAGCCTGTGAATTTATAAAGGCCACCATCGGCTGTCGTTGTTGTCGCGATGGGTGTGCTTGTGCCCGGCGTGTCACCGTCATGGTAGAGTTCAACGGTTACACCGTCAACGCCTTGTTCGCCACCATTGACAACGCCATCGTCAGGCGTACCCTGTGATCCACCAGAGGCAATACCGTTATCCAGCCAAACCAAGTCACCAAGGCTCATGAGGACATAATCTTCAACCTCACCGCTCTTGGCTGGACCTTCATGGTCGTCAATCTGGCCGACCTCATCCGCATCAAACGAGACACGGACACGGGTATAGATGGCATCACCAACCTCACTTGGGGCTGGGAAGGAGAAAGTCGAGACCACATTGTTTGCACCCGCTGATGGGTTGGTTACAGTGGCCGTATGAAATTCATTGGCATCGGTGAAATTGCCATCGCCATCCATATCAATCCACAGACCAACAGTGGCCTGAAGACCCGCAGCACCAGAGATAAAGGCTGTCACAGAAATCTCAACTGTGTCGCCAGGCATGATGACCTCATTGCCAAAGACAACGCCGTCTTCATCGTCATTGCCTGCGACTGTACCTTCGCTGAATGGGCTGCTGCCATTATCATCGCCATTGGCTCCAATTGATGACTGACCATCATCCTCAGCATCAACACCATCACCCAGATACAAATCAGGGCGAATTAGATGTGCAGGGCCAGAGATGCCTGTCGCACTGTTGGTGGTATCAGTACTATAACTAGGTGAGACCCCTGCGGTGGAATCGGCGTCTGGCAAATCACCCCAATCATGGAATGGGACGACAATCCCGACCTTGCGTGGATCAGCCGTCAGCAAGCGCGCATTTGTTGCCTCATTGGTGGCACGGTGTCCAATCGAGTTCCATGCAATAGAGGATGAGGGGACGTCAATTTCAGGGATATACATGGTCATGCTCATGGTCATGCTCTCCAGAATACCAAGAGAGACACTATTGTCGGCAAAGCGGATGCGCATAGAGCGCACATCGCTCCATACGTCTGGAGAATCCGTCCAATCATCAACACACCCAGTCTGCCACACACTGTCTATCGCGGATTGTGACATCTCTGGGCGACAGGGGTCTGAGGAATCAGAATATTCAAAAATCAGGTCCGTGTTTGCGATACCAGTCGGTAGGCTAATGGCTGTAACTGGTCCCACCAACTGCGGCGCCCAGTCCGATTCACGCTCATCGGCTGAGAGAATCTCAGAAACACCCACATCATTCCGATAAGGGAAGACATCATAAAGGATATAATCAATCAGGCCAACATTACCTGTGTTGAATACTTTTAGTTTATAGGCAAAGTTTTCATCAAACAGACCTTGCGCCACACAGGGATAACGTGTAAAACCATCTTCATCAGCAGGACAAGAGGCATCAAAAGGCGCATCCCAATCAAAGAGGGCTGTTCCTGTCGCCGTTTCAGAGTCAATATGGTTCAATCCCGGGTAGCCATCAATCCATTTTTCGGCATAGACTTGGGCAATTTGAAGGACGCTGATATTCTGCTGATCGGAACAGGTTGCCTTGTTATTACAGTTGACAACCATATTGTCGTATTCTAGCTCGGCATCATTCTGATAGGTTCCTGCTGGTGTGCCAGGTTTGATCTCGGCCGTATAGAGAATACTATAGGATTGGCCTTGGCGGTCATTGTCTACGTGTGGAATCGTCCACTCGGAACCTGGGTCATCCCATGACCATTCAAGCAGTGTCTGCGCTGTGCCACTATAGTTTTCGGTAACTGTGAAAACAGGCTGAACGTCAAAGTCACTGGCAACATTGTCCCAGCTAATAAAGGTCAGTTCAGGTGGCAATATGTCACGTACAACTGGGTTGACCAGATCACCCGACGAATCGCCCATGAGCTGCATACGAATCTCAAAGTTGACTTGCTCACCTGGGGTTCTGTCGTTAGAATTGGATGACCGTTTATCAATATCGACAACAGTGGTTTCCTCGGGGACTAAGGTTACAGAACCACAATTCTGCTCAACCGCCGTTGATACACCATCGACCGCTAGGTATTGTGCCTCTGCACAGTTATCAACCTCTGTGTCCACAGTGACGGTTATTGCAGACTTTGCCCGCACACGTGGTCTGTGGCCATTATTTGTTGGTTGAAAGCCAGCGGGAACCTCGTAAACTTCAACGCCACTGCTATCATCAAAGAAAACCCAACGGATGGCGTTTGTACTGGCAAGGAAGTCGCTATCTCTGAGGCGGAACCATTCATTATCATCGTAGTCAACGACAGGTGACATGGCAGTCCAAGTTGCACCATCGTCCGTCGAATATTCTAAGCGTGCTTTAATCTCTGGAAAATCTTCCCATCTTCCAGAGCGTATTTGTCGAATTTGCAGTTCATCGGGTAGATTATCCACGACCACAAAGTCTTGGATAGGGATATTAGAGGCGCTGGTATCCCAGTTCAGGCGGAATTCAGCAAGCGCATCAGGACCAATTGGGTGCGATTCGTTATTCTTCTCAAACGTTACATCAATGGTTGGGTCAGAGAGTGTATTGGTGACGCTGCCTGTACCGATCCCCACACCACCGCTGCCAAAATCGCCCGTGCCTTCAACCGTGTTCACGACTGTATCGCCCGTTGAAAACCCTTGCGCAGACTCATAACGGAGTGTTACAGTGCGTGTGACACAACCATTTTGTGGTTCAAGCGTTCCTAGTGCCCATGTAATGGTGTTCCCAGTGACTGTACCGCCATCGGCTTCAATAACCGTCGCATTTGCAGGGAAGGTATCGACCATCGTAGCGTCGGCGACACTCACATTACCGATAGCAGAATCGGAACAGTATGAAAGTTGATAGGTGATGTCACCATTGACAACAGGCTCCACATCGCCAGCAGGTGCAATCTTTGTCTTGCTGACACTCCACTGTGGTTCTGCCTCATCAACCGTGACAGTGACAGGTGGGTCCACAGTTACATCAAAGCTCTCACCACCAGCCTCGATTGTCGTTGTTCCATCCAATGGAATATCTATACCCGTTGGTGAATCATACCGGACCCGCACTTCGAGCAATGCTTCAATGGACGCACCATCGGCAGCAGGGCCATCCCACGTAATCGTTGTGCCAGAGATAACACGTGTATAGCCAGTGGGCTGCGCAGCATTGATTAACTCTAAATTTGGCGACAGTGTATGCTCTAGTGAAAAGCCAGCACACTCACTTGTGCTACCAGAACAAGACCACGCGAATCGGTAGGTCATTGTTTCACCCACCTCAACAGGGTCTGGAACATCAACTGGAATGACCTGAAAATTGATTGTAGCTGCTGCATGGGCCGTGGACAGATTGGCCCCAAACAGGAAGAAAAGACCCACTAGCAATGTTGCTACATGAACCGTGTTCCGTATCATTGTTTTTTTTGTGAACCATGCAATGTCTAAATCTGTACGATGAAGAGACAGCACGTGAACCGATAGACTCTGGTTGATTTTCATTTGATTACCTTTTATTGAATTTGAACTGCAATTTTTCTTGATCGTATCTCGCAACAGATTGTAATGGCAATTCCGTTGCATATAGCATAAGTAGATGGCATCCCAATATGGGATGTTGTAAGTTTAATCGTATAATTTTTTCTTGAATGCGTGGATAGTCAAATGAAGTAATCTTTGTTGACATTGGACATAATTCATCTTAAATCCTTACAAAACCTGTCAAAATTGATCAAATATGCAAAGATACCGTCCAAGCATTTCAACATAATACAATTCATTAAAAGTGCTATCTAATTTAGATTGATATTGTTATCAAGTTTATTTATCATGTACTTTTGACAAAAAAATAAATCCATAGACCGTTTAAATTCGTATATATATGACGGTATCATACGTTTAGATAGCGTATGCAAATCGTCATATATATATGAAGATCGACTATCCTTACAATATCATAGCTATATTGCATATAAAAATTAAGAAACGTAATGTGTATAGTTTATTTTTACACAATTTATTGTAGACCAAATCAATTGACGGAGACGCACCGATCTCGCACATGATCTTTTGTCTAAATAATTTGTCGTGCCTAAATCACCTTATTTTGTAAGGTTTGACAAGAAGCGCAAGGTTACACAAATGGGCATAGGGTATGCGACGGTTTAGCGTATAGAGATAGTTGTATAGGCGTATAATCTCTATATATGTCATAAAGATTGGCAATATTATTCGCAATAATTTCCGAAAAAACATTGTATTTAAATATTTTTGATTGAATAGGCACGTATAAGCCAGTCACACAGATTGGTTATCTGTAACGTAGGTTGCCAATCTACGGTACAGTCCTTTATCCTAGCCCTTGGCCCTTGCCCTTTGTCCTTGCCCTTTGTCCTTGTCCTTTGTTCTTGTCCTTGAAACCATGACAAAAACTGTCTATCTACCTTGTTACGACGTTGGCATACCAAAAATGTTATGCACTTTGGCTTTGAATTTACACATCGCAATGAAAAATGCAAAAATTATTCAAAATTTTTTATATCGCTTAACTACCTACCGATTTTGTGGCAACTAGACAGAAAAAGGCACGATTGACCTAGCAACCGTGCCTTTTTTTCAGCAACACCCCTGCTACCTGTTAAAATAGATGAGCTGGCTATATCCTACGATGGTTGTTCGTTCTAACGGATTGTGTGGTCAAGCGCGGAAACCAGCCATAGAGCTAGAAATAAGCAAATTATATAACCAATGGTGATGATAAACAGAACCATTGAGACGATGTGCGCGAGACTGAAAACCTTGCTTGGCAGGGTTAGAACGAGGACAAAAAGGCCGGAAGTTGTGAATTAAAGCCCAACCGCGAATACGATACTCAGCAGTCATGAGATGCCCATGAAAATATTTGCCAGCAAAAAGATAGCGATTCTGTAATGGTCAGTAACAGGTTGAACAATTTGACCAGTCCATATAGCCATTCCTACGAGGCCAAGAATCAGCGTTGTACCAGAGGAGATTCCTGACTTTGTAGGAGTGACTCTATAGTCCAGCTTTTTGTGTTCAACCTCTTTCTGACCATTACAGTTTTTTAATCAAAGAAACGGATACGGAAGAACGTAGTTTTTTTGTGATCAATTGTAATAATTAACAACACCTTGAACATAATTTGTAGGGGCGTACCCTTGCGGTCGCCCTGGCTTACGGACCATTACATTTTTTGCGATCAATTTTGGATGGTGCAGATGATGACACTACACCTCGTTCACCATCTCAAATGGATCAACTGGCTTCGGTGCTTCGCCGCGACGCATCAGCCATAACGCACCCAATCCCAGAATCGCGATGACCAAGTTGATCACACCGCCCAAGAATGGGATATGCGATAACGCTGCCACAATCAACAGCCCAATGACCAATGCTACAATTACGGCAGAGAGGTTGCCCCCTGTCTCATCGCCCCCCGTAATCATGCTGCCCAGCCAATAGCCAACAATGAGCTTGGCGATCACACCGATGGTGAGGCCAAAGAAGACGGCAAGCGTAAAGATGGTGGTGATGCCCGCAAAGCCAATAAAGCTGCTCACAATTTCAAGCGTGAGAAGGCCAAAGAGGATGGTGAGCAGGATGGCGATCAAAATGCCAATGAAGAGAACAAAGGGCGTTACAATCAGTACAAGTGCCCCCCATCCCAAGCTCGGAACCGTCTTGTGTGCCAGTTGCTTTGCGCTACCGGGGATCATGCTGGGCACAAGCCAGGCCAGCAAAATGCCCACCAAGATGAGGCCAATCCACTGACGCAGTGTGCCAAAGAGGAGGCGCATGGGATCAAATGGATTTGTCGGTTCCTCTACCCCGTCACCAATTAGTTCAAACATGGTATCGCCTTTGATCACCGACGTTGGCACAAGAAACTCTTCACGGCTGGTGTAGTTCAAATCCCCGCCAATAAAGGCATTTTCACCAATAGTCAGTCCCCCCTGCAAGGAGGCTACGTCTGGGGCATCCGGAACAAAGGCCATCGGATCCGTCCCAATTGTGTCTTCGGATGTACCCACCTCAGCATTGACATTGCCATTGATACGCCCCTGAATCTCCAGCGCACCGCCACCCATCTCCAGATCGCCCTCGAGCGTACCGGCTAACAGCACTTGATAGCCACCATAGAGAATGTCGCCACCCACGGTACTCTCCGGCTCGGCTTCAAGGCTAAAGCCACCCATCAAGATGTCATCACCCACGCTGCTGCCTGGGTTGAGCTTAAGCAATGTCCCCCCCATACGGATATCATCCCCAATGGTTCCATTGACGGTCAACGTTTGCCCGCCAAACCAGACATCACCCTCAACTGCGCCATTGATGGTCAATGTCTGCGCCCCAGCGATTAAGTCTCCCGTGATTGTCCCATCAACCACGATTTCGCTTGCACCTGCATAGACATCATCGTCAATCACCTCATCTGCGGCAATCAACACAGATTCACCACTGCGCCCTTCGAATGCATACACAGAAGGGTATGCCCATACCGACACCAAGACGAATGCCAGCATGGTGATGATAGAAACGCGTGCCCACATCTGTTTCGATACTGTACGACCTGCTTTTTTCATAGTTGCTCCAATTCACAAATTGTTGGTATTGTTTCTGGATTCATGAGAAACCAATTGCTATTCCTTACTACGTATAAGGAAGGCGTAAAGTTTCAATTATGCGGCTTGAGGTGATTTTATAGAGTAAGGCGATTCCACGATGCATGGCGTATAGATATCGTAAAGTACAATAAGCATAATTATAGATAAAGATCGTCTCAACCTACAATTAAATAAATAAAAAATGAGGCTAGACAACATTAAGCATCTAGCCTCATTCTAAAATATCTATTCCCAATAATGAGAATCAACCACCTACATCATCAAAGCCAACAATTGATCCGAAGCCCCCTTCGCCCAATCCAAAATCATGGATGGATACAACCCCAGCCAGAATGTACCAATCACACAAATGGTGACGGCAATCTGCATAGCCATGCCAACAGGCATTCGGACTGGTGTACCCGCGTCCGGGCCTTCGGTCACTTGTTCAACTTCATCGACCCCAGCAAAGAACATGGCTCGTGCCACATTCAGGTAGTAGAAGCCAGCTATCCCTGCGTTGACGGCAGCAAAACCAGCCAGCCAGAAGTATTGGTGCTGGACCGCTGCGCCAAAGACGAAGAACTTGCCCATGAAGCCGCCTGTCGCCGGAATGCCTGTCAGACTGAGCAAGAATATGAGCATGGACAGGGCCAGTGACGGTGCTTTGTGGAAGAGTCCTTCATAGGCACTGATGTCAGTGCTACCTGCTCGTTCCTCAACGGCCAAGACAACCATGAATGCACCGACATTAGTAAAGAGATAGGCGAAGATGTAGACCAACAGCCCATTTAAACCGTTGAGACTCAAATCATCAAAGCCAATCTGTGTCGTTGAGACGACAGCCACCAAGCCCATGAGAATGTATCCGGCCTGTGCCACTGAGCTATAGGCCAACATGCGTTTGACACTTGACTGACGCAGTGCCATCAAATTGCCCGCTGTCATCGTGAAGATGCTCAGACCCGCCAAGATGGGAACCCATTCTGAGCGGAAGCCGCCGAGTGCAACGATGAAGATGCGAGCCATGACCGCAAAGCCAACTGCCTTCGATGCCGTTGACAAATAGGCCGTGACAGGTGTTGGTGCGCCGTCATAGGTGTCTGGTGCCCATTGGAAAAACGGTGCAAGGCTTGTCTTAAAGCCAAGACCGACCAATGCCATAATCGTAGCTGGCATCACAATAATGCCCAAGCCAGAATTTTCCTCAAAGGCAAGAGCGATGTCACCCAAGACCAATGAACCACTTGCACCGTAGAGCAGGCTCATGCCGTATAGCATCAGTGCAGATGCAACCGAGCCATAGAGGAAGTATTTAACCCCCGCCTCTGTACTTCGTTGGTCTTCACGGAAGAAGCCAACCAAAATATAGCTGGTAATCGACAAGAACTCAACCGCCAAGAAGATGAGCAGTAGATTGTTGGCAGATGAGGCCAGGCTCATGGCAACGGTGACAAACAGATAGAGTGTCCAAAATTCACCATGCCCACTGATACGGCGATTTAAATAGCTACCTCCGGCGACCGCAACCAGAATCATCACCATATAAATGGTTATCTTCATAAATGTGCCAAAGAGGTCGATACTTATCATATCCATTGCGAGGGTTGGGCCTGCACCCGTTCTGGTAAAGCCATCCAACATTCCAACGCTCTGGATGAGAACGCCCGCCGTTGCAACAATCAAAAATAGAACCGATATAGCCGTGTAGCCTGTGCCGGAGTTACGCTCATCATTAAAAGACGTATCTAAAATTAAAATGAGCAACCCGCCCGCCAGC